>JBFHEJ010000066.1:0-9730 GCA_041584255.1 Lysobacterales bacterium | reverse complement strand
GATTCATAGGCGCCAATGTTCCGTCAGATCTTGCCGATTTTAAAGGCCAGCCAGGGCAGAAGCAGGAGCCAAAGCAGAAACAGAGCCCAGACCCGGCCCGCGAGGAGATCGTAATTGGCCAGGAGCCGGCTCCAGGGATGCCCTGCCACAAAGTGTCCGAATACAAACTCGAACAGCACGGTCATGAGCAGCCAGATCGCTCCGACCGTCCACGCCTGTTTTGAGGACTCGAGCGGCCAGATGCGATGCATAAACCAAACGAAAACGCCCGAGAAAATCATCAGGGTCAACGTGGATATCTGATGTGCGGCCAGCTCTGAAACTACCCTTTCGATGCCAAACTCGCGAAGAGTGCCATTGATGATGGCGATCAGCGCGAGGGCGAACCAGGCTAGCGTGTAGCGCAATACCATTGGAGTGCAAAAGATCTCAGTTGATCAGCGAGACTCGCCGATCAGTTGCAGCACCCTGGCCGCCCCTTCCTGCAACCGATACAACTCAACCAGGTAATAACCAACATTGATCTGACAGCGTGCAACAAGGCCCATCAGGGTCTTGTCGCCACGAATCCTCAGAACATCATCGGCGCTGGCCTTTGGTAAAAATTCGGGCGCTTTTACAACCATACCCGACATGCCAATCTCAACATCTCTGTCTGTCCACGGACCGCCCGCCTCAATTTCTGCGACCCAGACGCGTTCGGCGTCACGGCCCACATACTCAATGTCTTCGATGGAGTCTTCGACCAGGAACAGAAATGTCGTCAATGCCACCCGAAGGCGGCGATTTTCAAGGATGTCCAGTTCTCCCGCGCCGATAAGCGCTTGCGTGGTTCCGAGCACCGGATAGAAGGACCATGGATTGCACATGGCCACGACATATTCCGATCTTCTTTGTTGGCCCAGAGCACGAATTTCCTCTTCCGTACCGCTGACCATCTCATCGATCGTGTCGCGGGCACGAGAATGAAAATCAATGACGGTCTCAATTTCAGAAAGATTGGTTTCAAATTCAGTTTGCAGGGCGGCCAGGATTTCTTCTTCTTCTATTCGTTCCTGATATTCATCCCACATGGCATCGATGCCGAAAGCCAGGAGAATCGAAATGACGATTACACCACCCTCGAGGAAAAACCGCTTAACGGTCATACATTGCCACTCCACAAAACCAGTTTTCTACAACGACTGATTCATACATATCGCTGGTCTTCATAAGCTCTAAATCCCTTTTCAGTCAGCCGTTTCAACTCCGCAAATAAGCTGGAGTCCACTGCGGTGAAATTGAAACATGATTTGCCCTGCATGCGTTTCTCAAGCTGAGGCGACTGGCCCTCCAACAGATCAGGGAACACGTAAACCGGCATCAGGTGGTAACTGACGTAATTCTTGCGGATCTGAACCGCCCCAAAAAAAAGCGGCTTCTTGTTCTTCATGATGTGGCGGGTGTTGACGTAATACTCGGTTTCGTCATCGCGGGTGCAAATCAGTTTCTCGCCATAAGGGCGCATGATGGCCACGAGTCGAGAGAATACTTCCGGAAAATCAGTGTCAGGCGTCATGGCGCCTAATCATCGGGCCATGAAAGCAAAAAAGCCACCGGGAGAGTGGCCCAGGCCGACAGGGGATCTGCACCTCGACCACAGTCGAATACAAAAAAAGCCGCCATAAAGGCGGCTTGATCGTTATTTGGCTGGGGGAGAGGGATTTGAACCCCCACTGGCGGAGTCAGAGTCCGCTGTCCTACCATTAGACGATCCCCCAAAGCTACAGCCTTGCATCCGTAAGCTGGGTTGTTGTTGATTTTCTCCTTCCCTGCTTGTGTTCCGCACAAGGCGGCTGTCATTAATATTCAACGACTTTGCAGCTCTGAAATTCTAAAGCAAGCTGCATCACATTAGCCAATGGTTCCAATGCCGGCGCTGGCGAGGAGAATTTTTTCGCCAGTCAAGGCGCGGAAGGAACGAGGCGCGCAGTGACCAAGCCAGGTAATGAGCAGCCGAGCGACTGGCGCAACGCCGAATGGCGGAAAAAGATTCCGCCAGGTTAGCGCTTACTGTACTGCGTGGCCTTACGGGCCTTGTGCAGACCAACCTTCTTGCGCTCGACCTCACGGGCATCGCGGGTCAGGAACCCGGCGAGGCGAAGCGGCTTACGCAGCTCTTCGTCGAATTCCAGCAGCGCGCGGCTGAGGCCCAGGCGAATGGCGCCAGCCTGGCCTGAGATGCCGCCACCGGTCACAGTCGCGCGGATATCAAAGGTGTCGGTGAGCTCGAGCTTTTCCAACGGCTGGCGAACCAGCATTTGCGCGGTTTCGCGGCCAAAGAATTGGTCGATGGGACGGCCATTGATCATGATCTGCCCATTGCCCTTGGTCAGGTATACCCTTGCGGCAGACGTTTTGCGCCGCCCGGTTCCATAATACTGTTCAGTTGCCATCTAGTTTTCCGTCTGATTCGAAGCCTGCAGGCCCGGATTTGAAGTTCTTCAGAGTTCCAGTTCTTTGGGCTGCTGTGCCTGGTGCGGGTGTTCCGGACCAGCATATACATGCAATTTCTTGAACATTGCGCGACCAAGCGGGTTCTTGGGCAACATGCCCTTGACCGCGCTCTGGATCACGCGCTCGGGGTGCTTTTCGAGCTGCTCGCCAAGCGAGATGGACTTCAGATTGCCGATATAGCCCGTGTAACGGTGGTACATCTTGTCGGACAGCTTGTTGCCCGTCACTTTGATCTTCTCAGCATTGACCACGATGATGTGATCACCCGTATCCACATGCGGTGTGAATTCGGGCTTATGCTTGCCGCGCAGGCGGCTTGCCAATTCGGCTGCCAGCCGGCCCAGCGTCTTGTCTGTGGCATCGACGACGCACCAGTCGCGTTCGACGCTTTGCGCATTTGCGTTAAAGGTCTTCATTGTTTTTGCTCGGATTATTCTGTCGGCGACAAAATGTCGCAGGCGAAGGGCGGGAATTCTACTGGCAATGCGCCCCGGTTTCAACCGCTTAATGGCCTGCCATTCATCCTCAAATCATGAGCCTTTTTACGGGTTTACCTGCCACCAGGTGCGATTCGATGATTTCATCGACGTCTTCTTCGTCGATGTAGGTGTACCAGACGCCATCGGGGTAGACCACGCAGGCCGGGCCTTCTTCGCAACGGTCCAGGCAGCCCGCCTGGTTGACGCGAATCTTGCCCGGGCCTGCGAGGCCCATCGCTTTGACCTTCTTCTTGGCGTAGTCCCGCATCAATGCGGAACCACAGCGGTTGCAAGACGGCCGGTCGGCGCCCTCGCCGCGGTCGTTCACACAGAAGAAAATATGGCGCTGGTAATAGGACATGTCGGCAATATCAGAAGTTGTACACCAAGTTGGTGGTGAATTGCGTATCGGTATCGTCCTTCACACCAGGTGGCAGATCGGAGTTGTGCCTCCACTGGAACGCTACTTTAACGGCAAATCGCGAATTGATCGCGACGCCCAGGCTGGTGTCGTTCTGCAGATACGTGTTGTCGCTGCCCGATTCCACCAGGAACAGGTTGACAAACTCGGTGGTTTCGCTGATCGCCCACCGATAATCGAGGCGACCGCGCGCGATGGCGTCGTTGCTGTCCACCCCGGTCAGTGCTTCTTCCTGTGAACGATAACCCAGGCCGATTTCACCGAGCAGGTAGTGGTTGCCGTTGTCGATGATCGTGTAACCGTAACCGGCTGAAATCGTGGTCACGGGATCGTAGGCCTCGAAGTCGTCGGAAGCGTAACGCAAGGCGCCAAACACATAGCTGCGATCGGTCAGCTTAAAGTCGCTCTGAGCGCCGAAGGTGTATCGTTCTGCATCAGTGACACCGTCTTTCTCGGAGCGCAGTGCAGTGGCGCCCAGGCGATGCCGCCATTTGTCCTCTTCGTAAGTGAATTGCAGCGCCATGTTCAGTGTCGAGGTGTCGGTGTTGCCTGAGGTCTGAACGTAGCCGAACTCACCCGTGCCGCTCCAGCCTTCCTTGTTTTCCTCCTCCGCATCTTGCGAGAGCGCAGGCTGGCTTACCACCAGCGAAACGGTTGCGAGGAATCCGATAAATACCTTCATTTTCATGTGTTTCTCCTGCTTCCAGGGTTTGCCAATACAAAAAAATGCCCCGCCAGCGGGGCAATTTGCGCCAGTGCACGTGGATTGGCTCGAATCAGAGCCGAACTACACCGACGCCTTGGGTAGAATGGTGACTGAGATGAAAAAGACAAGCGACAGCGCCCGCTTTCCTGCATCTGACGGTCGAGTGCTCACCCCGATCGATCGACTGATTGCTGCCCTCGATGAGGCCCTTCGGATCTCAACCGGCAGCGCGCCCAGGCCGGGCCGTGCCAATCCCGCTGAGAAGTTCGGGGCTGCCCCCCTCGACGAAACGGAAAGGCAACAAGTCGCCGGTCTGATGCGCGTCAACCATGCCGGCGAAATTTGTGCCCAGGCGCTCTACGCGGGGCAGGCCATGACTGCCCGAAACCCTGAAGTCGCACTGAAAATGCAGCGGGCTGCTGACGAGGAGATCGACCATCTGGCCTGGTGCGAGGCACGCCTTTCGGAGCTCGATGACAGGCCCAGCGTGCTCAATCCCTTCTGGTATGCCGGCTCGTTTGCGATCGGCTCCCTGGCGGGACTCGCCGGCGATCGCTGGAGCCTGGGGTTTCTCAAGGAAACCGAGCGCCAGGTCGAGGCACACCTCGAAGACCACATGGGGAAGCTGCCCGAAACAGACGCCCGCAGCCGCGCGATCCTGGATCAAATGAAGCAGGACGAGGCCAGCCATGCCGACATGGCCGATGCGGCGGGGGGTGCGGACCTGCCCGAACCGGTGCGCCGTCTGATGGCGACGGTTTCAGGCGTGATGAAGGCTCTGGCTTACCGTCTTTAAAACCAGATCGATACTCGCTTAGGCCAGTCTTCGATACATCCGGAGAATGATCTCCTCCGCGATCACCATCACGAACAAGACCACGATCATTGCAATCAATCCGTGGACCGGCCCTGCGAACGTCACGCGGTCCCCAAAGGCCAGGTTAATGGCCTCGAGGACGACGAACTTGGAGCCGAAAAGCACCAGCCACGCGCTGAACCAGCGCATGACCTTTGCGCCCGTACCGGCTTTGGAATTGATTTATGCCGCAAGCTTGTGTTCAAGCACCAATGTCAGGCGCAAGAGGATCTGCAAAAGGATTGCCGCGAACACCGAGATGGTGAGTGACTCGATGATCACGTGCTGCCAGTACTCGACAAACAGATTGAGAACGAGCAGATCGATCAATACCGCCATCAGATAGCGAACGAACCACCTTTGCCGGGTCGAGGGGGCTATGGCTGTTGCCGGTTGCAGCGTGTCGCTGGCGGTCATTGTCATCCTCGGTGCCTACCATTTACAGCTCAGCGGCTCTGCGAGCCGCCGGCCACGGCTTCGGCATCACAGTCGCCCAACTCCGCAAGTCCTTCACGCGCGGGCCAAAAAGCGTCAAACACGCGGACCGTCACCGTGCCGTAAACCGCGACCAGCACGATCAACCAGAACCGGGTCCAAAACGCGGAACCGGCAGCACTGCTGACCGGGCTGTCCAGCACCGCCGGCGCCAGGATCACGAGCATGGTCAAAAAGGCGTAGCTCCACATCTGGAACTTGGGACCAACCGCCGGGCCGACGAATACTCCACGCCCAATGCACAGCCCAGCCAGGCCAACCAGCAGGACATAGAGAATCAGCGACGGCCAGATGCTCAGCGCATACCAGCCAGTGACAGCGGCGAGGCCGCCCCACAAGGTGGACTCAAGCAAGGAGCGACCCAGCTCGCGGCTCTTACCGGCGGTAGCCTGCTGGCCCATCGAAGCCACTTTGATCATGACGACGATGTACGACGCGCTGCTGCTGATGAACATGAAAACCAGTGCCAGAGGGAACACAACGAACATGGACCGCACTGCTCGGCGCAGCACCTCGGCGTGGCCCGGAACTGAGGGCTTGGGCGGCATGAACGGTGGTCTCGAAGGATCCGGAGGTGGATCGGGTATCAGCAGATGGGCCAACCACACGAACGACAAACCGACTGCGGCGCAGACCACCAGTGACTGCAGCAGTACGACCAGCAGTGCCGGACTGACGGTCCCGAGCGTGACCACCAGGGTCAGCCCGATGGTTATGAAAGTCCCCATCACTGGCGACCCGCCCCGCGCGGTGTAGTAGAAGCTGTAGAACAGGGCCAGACCGACCAGCAATATTCCCGCCCACCGCGCATGCATGAGAAATGGCAACAGGGCCATTCCCGCCAACAATGGGGCCACCATGGCGATGATAAAGCCGATGCCCTTTTTCAGCCCAAGCGGTGGCAGAGGAAGCGCGAGGATCATCATGGTCAGTATTGGCGCCACAAACGACAGGGGCCAGTTCACCGCCTGCGAAAACCACAGGCAAAGCGCAGTACCCAGCGCCAGCCGGAGAATACGCCTGGCCGCCAGCGGGTGCCGCGGTTTCGTAATCGCCGGTAATGCCGGGTCCGAATCAGTAGGCATAGGTCAGTATCGAGACCAGCCGCACATAGATGCGCGCCAGCGCATTGAACAACCAGTGGTCGCCCGTGTAGACCAACACCGAAGCCTGTGCCCCAACCTTCAGCAGTTGTGCGTCAGCCGGGTCATTGAGCTCGAATGAAACGACCACCGGGAAGCGCTGCGCAGAACGCAGCCAGGACTGATCGTTCTGGATAGTGGGCAATTTGCCCAGAGGCGCGGAATCCACTTCAACGCCAAATCCGATATTCCTGACCGACCCCTCGATCACCTGGCCGGGTAAAACGTCGAAGACCATTTCGACCTTGTCACCGGTGTCAAGGTGGCCGAGATTGTTCTCGGTGAAGTCGGCCTGGACCCATACCTGGCTGGTTGAAATGAACGTCATCTGCGCCACGCCGGCACCCGCGAAATTGCCCTTGTCCACGCGAACGTCCGTCACGACGCCGTTGGACGGGGCCTGAACGACAGTCCGCTCGAGGTTGAGGCGCGCTTCGTTGAGCGCCGCCATGGCCTGCTGAACCTGAGCGTTCTGATCGCCTTGCTGTCCCAGCCCTCGAATGGCCTTTTCCAGGTTGGCCCTGGCGCCATCCAACTGGCTTTGGGCCACGGCCAGGCTGGCCTCCGCAGATTCAACCCTGCGCTCCGAAATCGCGCCCGGATCCTGTTCCCGGATGTTTCTCATGCGCACCGCATCCTGCCTGGCACGCACAAGCCCGGCTTCGGCCGCTGCCACGGCAGCGCGGGCCGCCTCGACATTGGACTCGGATGCACCCGTCGACTGGCGCGCGGATTCCAGCACGGCTTCAGCATTGCGCACGGCCAATTCATAACTGTCGGTCTCGAGGGTAAACAACACCTGGCCGGTTTCGACGACCTGGTTGCTGTCCACCTGGACCGACGTCACCGGTCCCGAAACCTCCGCCGCGATCGGCACCACCAGGGCGTGCACCCTGGCCTGGGATGTGAAGGGTGTCACCCGATCCGAGCGCAGGTACCAGGCAATCAACAACAGCACGAGGACAAGCACGATCAGCGTCCAGCGGCGGACGGGGTCTTTGGGGGGCGGATGCGGTTGCGCCGAATCCTCCTGCAGCGCTTCCTCCGTCGGTGCTTCCGTCAGCTTGTCAGTCATTTGCGTTTATTCTCGCCTCTACCAGTCAGGTTCCAGCCACATGCCGTCGTGCTCCTGCGGCGTGGTGTCCTCATCCAGCAACTCGCCCCAGTCGGTGCGTTGCCTCATCGTATCCAGTGTCTCCGGGTTGACCCGGCTGCGGTCGCCGTTCTGCCATCCGCTGCCCAGCGACTTGTAGAGAGCGGACAGGCTCAGTGCCATGTTGCTTTGTGAGGCCACGTAGCGCTGTTGCTGCGCGAACAGCGCCTGTTGCGAATCGAGCACGCGCTGGTAGCCGGAGAATCCCTCCTGGTATTGAAGCGTGGAGAGTTCATTCGAGCGCATCGCGGCGGTGACGGTTTCGGAAAGGATCTCGGTCTGCTTGCGGGCACCAATGAACCCCGCGATGGCGTCCTCGGCTTCACGCGCCGCCTGCAGGACGGTTTCGCGATAATTCACCAGGGATTGCTGAAGGATCGCGTCCTGGACGCGAATGTTGTTCTTGATCCGCCCATAGTTGAGGAATGGCCAGACGAAAGAGGGCCCGACGGAAAATGCCAGGGCATCGGTGCTGAAAAGGTCCCCGAAGTCGCTGTCCGCGGGACCGCCCGCGCTCACGCCGATGGACCCCGTGAGGCTGAAACTGGGGTAGAGGTCTGCCTCCGCCAATCCCACCAGGGCATTCTGTGCCATGGCGATCAATTCTGCCTCGCGCACGTCGGGGCGGTGCCTGAGGAGGTCGGCGGGAACGCCGATGGCGATTTGCGCCGGCACCTTCGGAATGCCCCGTCCCTCGGACAGCTGCCCGGTCACCGTTCCCGGTGGCAAGCCAAGAAGCGTCGACAGTGCATTGCGCGCCTGGATCAATCCGGCCTCGAGCTCAGGCACCGTAGCCTTGGTTGCGAGCAGCAGGGTGCGGGCCTGCTGCATGTCGAGCTCCGAGTCAGAACCGTTGAGGTACAGCACCTCGGCGATATCGTAACTGCGCTGCTGCAGCTTGAGGTTTTCGTTGGCAATGCGTAGCTGCTCTTGTGCGGTTCGCACGAAGGTGTAGGCATCTACGACCGCAGACACCAGCAGCAACTCGAACTGGTCATATGCCGCAATGGAGGCGAGGTATGCAGCGTCTGCCGCCTCAATGCCGCGCCGGAAGCGACCCCAAAAATCAATCTCCCAGGAAGCGCTGGCGCCCAGGTCGTATTGCCAGTAGCTGTTAGGGATCAGCGCGTTGTCCGAGGGCGCAATGTAATTCGCCGCGCCTGCGAGAGCCTGGCTTTGCGGGTACTGAAGTCCGATTGCAATTCCGAGTTGCGCGCGGGCCTCCAGAACCCTCAGGCCGGCGATCTGCAGGTTGTTGTTGCGCGACTTCGCCGTTTCGACCAGCTCATCGAGGATTGGATCGTTGAATACTTTCCACCAGTGGGGGTCGCCCGCGGGCGTCGGCTCCAATCCTTCGCTCAGGTCTTGCGCCCAGGTGGCCGCAGGCTCGGATTCAGGTCGGGCGAAATCCGGACCCACAAGCGTACAGGCCGATAGACAAACAGCCAGCGTCACGCACAACAGCCGTCTTAGCCGCTCACCGCACCCCGTCAAATCACGCCCCTCCCCGTCCGGGTGACTGATCCGGTGAATTGCGCAGGAACATGCGGTTCATCATCGAAAGCAGGGCTCCGGCCGAAAGCCCAAACATCAGCACACCGTTGGCTGCCTCCAATCCGCCGAGAAGCCGCCAGCGCTCACTCATGACAATGTCACCATAGCCCAGCGAGGTGAAATTGACCGTTGAGTGATAGAACGCCGTGGCGAAATCTGTGAATTCACCAAGGTAGAAGAACAGCGCAGCCCAGGTTGCGAATTGCATGACATGACCGAGGAACAGCACCAACACCAGTGCGCCCAGTGATCGCGACTGGAACAGGACACTGCCGTGTTCGGGAATCTCCGCCACGCGCCGCATCAGCATCCGGATCATCAGTAGCAGCACGAAGATCTGGATGATCATATTGCCCACGACCATCAGGCTGCCCAGGATGAGAGGAACAAGCATTGCGGGACTATTCCGTCGTGGCGGTCGACTGCGG
>JBFHEJ010000065.1:0-9883 GCA_041584255.1 Lysobacterales bacterium | reverse complement strand
GCTGCCGCTCCTTGGAGACCGCCTCATCGACGGACTGGCGCATATTACGGGTGGCGGGCTCAGCGAGAACGTCGTCCGCAGGTTGCGCGCGGATTTGGGCGTGCGTATACGCGCTGAGGCATGGCCCCGTCCTGGCGTATTTTCCTGGATTCAGCGTCATGGCGAAATTTCGGAGCAGGAGATGCGCCGAACCTTCAATTGTGGCATCGGTCTGGTTGCAGCCGTAGCGGCCGAATCCGCTTCGAAGGTCATCGATCGAATTTCCGCTTCTGGAGTCCCGTGTTTCGATATCGGTGAGGTCGTGACAGCGGGAAGCGGCCCGCGAGCAGAATTTGCCTGATTCGAGTATGTCGCCTCTAAAACTTTGCGTATTGATTTCGGGAACAGGCACGAACCTGCAGGCGCTCATCAACGCCCGCGCCGCCGGCAGGCTGTGCATCGACATCGTACATGTCATCAGCAATATCGCCGACGCGTCGGGACTGGAAAAGGCCCATGCTGCGGGTCTGCCCTGCACGGTTTTGGACCACAATAGACTCGGCCGCGAATCCTTCGACGAGGCTTTGGCCCTGCTCATGGCCACCGGAGAGCCGGACCTCCACGTATTCGCCGGTTTCATGCGAATCGTCGGCGATCCCGTATTGCAAGCGCACAAGGGTAGAATGATCAACCTCCATCCGTCGCTGCTGCCCAAGTATCCAGGATTAAATACCTATCGCCGCGCAATAGACGCCGGCGATGTCGTGCACGGCGCCAGCATGCATTTTCTGACTGCAGAACTTGACGGCGGCCCGGTCATCTCGCAGGTTGAGATACCGCTTGAGTCCGGGGATGACAGCGAGCGCCTGCAGACACGCCTCGCGCCACAGGAGCACAGGCTGGTGGTCGCCACCATTGAATTGTTCCAGAGGCACAAGGTCGAATGCGACGAGGACCGGGTACTGATCGACCAATCGCCTCTGCCCGCACCGCTAATGCTCAACCGAGACGGAACACTGCATGTGGATCGACAACTATTCCAAAAGTGAACTTGCAAGACCATTGATCAAGCGGTCTGTCATGCTCGGTGTGGCAACGGCGATGGCCGCGTTCATCCTGGCGTCTTCTGCCCCTCCTTTGCTGGCACAGGACGGATTGGCGCAGCCATACTCGGCGCGATACGCTGTTTACCGCAACGGCAAGCTCCAGGCTCGTGCCGAGTTCTTGCTGCAACAACAGGACGATCACTGGATCATGAAGAGCGAGAGTATCGGTACACACGGTATGGCCCGGCTCTTGAAGTTTAGAGACTACGAGTACGTTGAAGGCCATTTCAAAGGCTCGCAATTCCGTCCCCTTCGATACGTGCACGAACTCAAATGGATGGGTCCGAACCAGGATTCGTCCGCCCTGTTCGACTGGAACAGCGGGACTGTCGAGGTGACCACCGACGGTCAGACCCTGAGCTTCGATCTGGTGGAGGATGCGCTCGACCCGATGTCAATGCAGCTCGAAATTCGCCGGCGTCTGGCAGCCGGCGAAACCCGGCTCGAAATTACCCTGGTAGAAGAAGATGAACTGGAGGCCCAGACATTTCGCGCCCTTACGCCCGAGCGACTCGAAACCAGCCTGGGGTGCCTCGACACCCTACCGGTCGAAAAGGTCCGGGTTGGCAGTACGCGCTTTACGCGGTTTTGGCACGCCAAGGCTTTCGGGTTCATACCAGTGAGAATGGAGCATGGCAAGACAGACGGCGACCAGATGGAGCTACGGATCACTGAACTCGTGATCTCCGGTAAGGCCGTCGACCCCATGCCCGGCTGCGCCGCCGCGCAAAATCACTGATCCCCCTGAAACAGCACCCAGCGCGTGATGACTTCCGCGCCAAAACAGACCAAAGCAAATAGAGCAATGTTCAAGAAGAGGCAAGCGATCAAGCGTTTCAACCTGATGATTTTGGTTGTGGCCGTCGCCGCCTGTGCGGTTAATCCGGTCACCGGCGAACGCAATCTCCAGTTTTACGGAAGTGACTGGGAGATGGAGGTCGGCGCGCAAATGTACGCGCCGCTGAAGCAGTCTCAGGGCGGCGAATTCATCCTCGACCCGGCCCTAACCGACTACGTCAAGAGTGTGGGTCAGCGCCTTGCGGCCAATGCCCGGCGCGCTGAGGAGCTGGATTTCGAATTCAGCATCATCAACAGCTCGATTCCCAATGCGTGGGCTCTGCCGGGAGGAAAGATTGTCATCAACCGCGGCTTGCTGACCGAACTGGCATCGGAAGCGGAACTGGCGGCTGTGCTTGGTCACGAAATCGTTCACGCAGATGCGGCACACGGTGCTCGCGCCCAGTCCAAGGGCGTGCTAACGCAGGTGGGCACCGTTGCCGGAATGATCGTGGTGGGCACCACGCTCGATTCCCCGACCGCGCGGGATCTGGGCATGCTGGTGCCAACCGTGGGGGCCCAGATGCTGACGCAAAAATATGGCCGAGACGCGGAGCGTGAGGCCGATGAGTACGGCATGCTGTACATGGCGGAGTCGGGATATGAGCCCAAGGGTGCGGTCGAATTGCAGCAGACTTTTGTCAGGCTTTCTGAGGGCCAGAGGCAGGATTGGTTGTCCGGACTGTTCGCATCGCACCCGCCCTCGCAGGAACGCGTCGAAAACAACCGCGAAACCGCCCAGATGCTGGCAAAGCAGGGGTACACCGGCGGCGAGACCGGCGCGGAAAGATGGGCCGAAAAGACCGCCTACCTCCGGCGCGTGCAGCCCGCCTACGACCAATACGACAAGGCGACCGAAGCCGCTTCAAAGGAAGACTGGGCAAGCGCCCAGAAGCTCCTTGACGCCGCTTTCGCAATCGAGCCAAGAGAATCCCTGTTCCATGCATTGCAGGGCGATATCTACGCGGCCGACGACCGCTACCGGGACGCGCTCAAATCCTACGACGAAGCCGTTGCCGCCAACGGTGGTTTGTTCTACGGCTGGCTGCGGCGCGACCGCGCGCATCTCAAACTCGGCGACAACGCAAAGGCGCGCGCAGACCTGGAGCACAGCCTGGAACTCCTGCCTACCGCGCAGGCGCATTATGCGCTGGGGCAGCTCGACCTGGCGGAGGACCGCCGCGTGGCTGCAATGAAGCATTTCAGGCAAGCCGCGCAGTCCAATACCGAGACCGGGCATAAAGCCGAGCGCGAAATCCTGGCCATGGACCTGCCGCAGCGCGCCGCGAGCTACGTCGCCGCACAGGTGGTTACCAATGCCCAGGGCGAGCTGTGGATCCAGGTGGGAAACCAGACCCGAACGCCGCTCCATCACATCGAGTATCGCTACGCCTGGATCGATGATGCAGGACAAACGCGGCAGGGAACGGGACAGATCGAAGGCGTTCTGGAAGGCGGGAAGTGGGCGCAGGCGCCGCTCGATGCTCGCATCAGCGATCCCGACAGTGTCTCACGCCGCGCCCGTGCGGAAATCGTCAGCGCCGAGCTCACCGACTGATCTACTTGGCGCCATATTCAGGTCACGTCTGACGAGCCGTCGAAAATCGCACTTTTCGGCGACGAGATGCAAGTCGGACAGGGATGTCCGATCTTGCTCCAACTATTTCACGCGACGAATGCGGGCACCAAGGGCACTGAGCTTCTCTTCGATCAACTCGTAGCCGCGATCGATGTGGTAGACACGGTCAACTGCGGTTTCGCCCTCCGCAACCAGTCCCGCCAGCACGAGGCTGGCCGAAGCGCGCAGATCGGTGGCCATGATCGGCGCAGCCATCAGCCGTTCGACTCCGCGAACGATGGCCGTCTTGCCCTTGAGCTTGATATCCGCGCCTAGGCGTTGCAGTTCCTGCACGTGCATAAACCGATTCTCGAACACCGTTTCTGTGATTACACCGGTGCCGTGGGCGATGCAATTCATGGCGGTGAACTGGGCCTGCATATCGGTAGGAAAGGCCGGGTACGGTGAGGTGGTGACATCCACCGCCCTCGGTCGATTGCCCTTCATGTCGAGTTCGACCCAGTCTTCCCCCGCGGTGATTTCCGCGCCGGCCTCGAACAGCTTGTCGAGGACGGCGTCCAGGTGCTCTGGACGGGCCCTGGTGCATTTGACACGACCGCCGGTTATGGCGCCGGCGACAAGGTAGGTTCCGGTCTCGATACGGTCCGGCAGCACCGCGTAATCAGTGCCGTGCAGCTGGTCCACACCCTCAACCGTGATCGTTGTTGTCCCCGCACCGCGAATCCGCGCGCCCATCGACACCAGGAAATTAGCCAGGTCTTCGACCTCGGGCTCCTGTGCAGCATTTTCGATAACGGTTGTGCCCCTGGCCAGAGTGGCTGCCATCAACAGGTTTTCGGTACCGGTCACCGTAACGGTGTCGAGCACGATACGCGCCCCTTTCAGGCGCCGCGCACGGGCCTCGATGTTGCCATTACGTACCGTCACTTCTGCACCCATCTGCTGCAAGCCGTGGAGGTGAAGATTGACCGGTCGCGAGCCGATGGCGCAACCGCCCGGCAGTGAAACCCGCGCCCGCCCGTGTCTCGCCAGCAGCGGTCCGAGCACCAGAATCGAGGCGCGCATCGTCTTCACCAGGTCGTAGGGGGCCTCGAAGCGATCGATCCCCGCGGGATCAATTTCGACCTGCATGTGTTCATCGAGGACCAGGCTGGCGCCCATGCGACCAAGTAATTCCATGGTCGTTGTGACGTCCTGCAGATGGGGGACATTGCTCACCCGCGACGAAGAATCGCCCAGAAGACTTGCGACCAGGATTGGGAGCACAGCGTTTTTCGCGCCCGAGATCCACACCTCCCCGTCCAGGGAGACGCCGCCGTTGATAATTATTTTGGCCACGTGCGGTGTGTCGGCGTCAGGCCACTTCGTCGGGGGTGTGCGTGGTCAGGCCCAGCGCATGAATCTCGTTGCCCATGGCGTTACCAAGAGTCGCATAGACCATGCGGTGGCGTTGGAGGGTTGGCTTGCCCGCAAAGGCATCAGTCACCACGGTGGCTTCGAAATGAACACCATCCTCACCGCTCACGATCACCTCGGCTCCGGGCAATCCGGTACGTATCATTTGCTCTATAGTAAGCCTATCCATAGACTGTCGGGTCTTTCGGGT
This sequence comes from Lysobacterales bacterium, assembly GCA_041584255.1. GTDB lineage: Bacteria > Pseudomonadota > Gammaproteobacteria > Xanthomonadales > SZUA-36 > JAUIBE01. Next base: position 4,776 of record JBFHEJ010000065.1, on the reverse strand, counting down.
CCACGCATTTGACCTCTCCGCACGGCGGGGATTCGTCAGGAGGGCGACATCTTAAAAGAAATGCCGTTGAGCATGCCAGCCGGATGCTGATCGCCACCATTCAACTTATTGGTGGCTTTGTGCTCCTCGTCTGGGGTGCCGACCGATTGATCGCTGGTGCATCGGCCATCGCGAGGAACATGGGTGTTTCGCCCCTGATCATTGGCCTGACCATCGTCGCGCTCGGCACCTCGGCTCCTGAACTGGTGGTCTCCGCAGTCGCCGCCTATCGCGGCAATCCCGAACTGGCAGTCGGCAACGCCATCGGATCCAACATTGCCAACATTGGCCTGATCCTGGGCGTGACAGCGCTGGTCTATCCGCTTCGTGTGGAGTCCGAAACCCTCAAGCGGGAATATCCGCTATTGATGTTCATCATGGTCGCGAGTTTCATTCTCGCCGCCGACCTGATGTTCACGCGCACAGAGGGCTGGCTGATGGTTGTCGGGCTGCTGGGCATGCTCGGCTGGATGGTTGGCCTGGGGCTCAGGCGTGGCACGTCTGATCCGCTGGCGTTGGAGTTCGCCGCCGAGATACCCTCGGACATGCCCACCAAGACCGCGCTGTTGTGGCTGTCGGTCGGCTGCATCATATTGCCGCTCAGTTCGAGTTTCCTGGTCGATGGCGCGATAACGGTCGCGCGTGCACTGCGCGTTTCAGAGGCCGTTATCGGACTCACCATCGTGGCGCTCGGAACGAGCCTTCCGGAACTGGCCGCCGCGGTGACCAGCGCGCTGAGGCGAGAAGACGACCTCGCCATCGGTAACATTATCGGCTCAAACATGTTCAACATCCTGGGTGTTCTAGGTGTGGCAGCCACCATCAGTCCGGTAGCCGTGGAACCCATCATGCTCCGGCAGGATTTTCCGGTCATGTTTGTCTTCACCGTCCTGCTGTTTTTCATGGCCTACGGATTCCGCGGGCCAGGACGGATTCGCCGGCATTCCGGAGCGCTGCTGCTGGTGATGTATGTCGTCTACCAGATACTGGTGTGGGTTACCGCGACACCGGTTCCGGGAGAGACAATTCAGTAGAATAGGGCGATGAACAAGGCTGCCCCGAAATCGGATGCCGCTGCCATCAGGGAGATGGCACTCGCGGTGATCGAAAGCGAGACTGCGGCGGTGAAGTCGCTGGCGAAACGCATCGACGACTCGTTTGTTGGCGCCTGTGAGCGCATGCTGTCTTGCCCTGGAAGGGTGGTTGTCATCGGGATGGGCAAATCGGGCCACATCGGCAGCAAAATTGCCGCAACGATGGCGAGTACCGGCACGCCGGCTTTCTTCGTGCACCCGGCCGAAGCCAGCCACGGCGACCTGGGAATGATCCAGCCGGAAGACGTCGTACTGGTACTTTCTAATTCCGGCGAAACCGATGAGGTCAACGCCATCCTGCCACCACTGAAACGCATTGGCGTCACCATCATCGCCATGTCCGGCAACCCCGGTTCCACCCTCGCCAGGCATGCCGATGTCCATCTCGATGTGAGCGTCGAGGAAGAGGCATGCCCGCTGGGTTTGGCCCCGACATCCAGCACCACCGCCTCGCTCGTCATGGGTGACGCGCTGGCAGTGTCTTTGCTCCAGGCACGCGGCTTTACGCGTGAGGACTTTGCACGTTCGCACCCTGCTGGTCAGCTCGGCAGACGCCTGTTGCTCCATATCCGTGACGTGATGCACAGTGGCGATGACATACCGTCCGTTCCGGCGACTGCCACGATCTCCGAAGCGATCGTAGAAATGACGCGCAAGCGCCTCGGGATGAGCGCGGTGGTCAACGCAGAGGGCCAGGTGATTGGCGTCTACACCGACGGCGACGTCCGACGCACGATGGATACCGGCGCCGATCTGCACAGCACCCCGATCACGCAGGTCATGACTCCAGGCGGCAAAACCATTGAGCCGAATGCCCTGGCTGCAGAAGCCGTGCAGATGATGGAAAAGCATCGAATTCAGGGGCTGCTGGTGGTGGACGAAAGTGGCCGACTGGTTGGCGCCCTGAATTTCCAGGATTTACTGAAGGCAGGTGTGGTCTGAATGAGTGCAGCTGCGAACACGACCCTGCAGGAGCGCGCTGCCGGAATCCGGCTCCTTGCACTCGACGTTGACGGCGTGCTTACTGATGGGCGCCTGTGGTTTGACAACGAAGGAAACGAGCTGAAAGCGTTCTACACCCGCGACGGGTTGGGACTAAAGGCTGTTCAGCGATTCGGAATCCAGGTTGCCCTGGTTACCGGCCGAACTTCCCGGATTGTCGCGGACAGGGCGGCCCAACTCGGTATCGAGCTTGTCTACCAGGGCCGCGATGACAAGCTGAACGTGCTCGGGGAACTGATGTCCGAGTGCGGTATGGAGGCGCGGAATATCTGCTACGTCGGCGATGACTGGATCGACGTTCCCGTTCTGGAACGCGTCGGTCTTTCCGTTTCTCCGGCCGATGCATCAGCCCTGGTGCGTGAGCGGGTGCACTGGGTCACCCGGGCCGGTGGCGGGCAGGGCGCCGTGCGGGAAGTATGTGAGTTCATCCTGGCGGCCCAGGGTCACGATCGGCAACTGAGGAGTGAACTTCTCGAACCATGAGCAGGTTTACCAGCCGCCCGGCGATTCAGCGAGGCATCCTGCTGCTCGCCGCCGCCGCCGTAGCCAGCTACCTGGCTACACGAGACGTCCAGCAGCAGTTGCGGCCTTCGGGCGCGGAAATCGACACGCGACTCAACTACGCCTTGATGGATTTCGAGGCGTTGCTGCTCGACGATTCAGGCACGCTGGCAGTGACCGTGAAAGCGCCGCTATTGCGCAACGATGCGCGCAGCGGGGTAGGCACAGTCACCCGCCCGGATATTCTCGTCCGGCAGGGTCCAAATGAATGGCGCATCGCTGCCGATACCGCGGTGGTCTCAGCCGACCGCGAGTTCGTGTCCCTTGCCGGAGACGTCAACATGGTTCGGTACAATGTCCGCGAACGGGACTTTATCGAAATTGACACGCGCGACCTGCTTGTCAGCGTCACGCCCCGCACAGCCAGCACCGAGGCGCGTGTGACCATTCTCCAGGCCGGAGATCGCCTGACAGCGACGGGCATGAGACTCGACATGGTCAATGACCGCTTTGAACTGCTAAACGACGTGAGCGCAATTTATGACCTACCCTGATTCCCTGCCGGGACGCATGTTGGTTGCGCTGTCCGTTGTGGCGCTCTTTGCCACGTCGACAACCCTCGCACTGGAGAGCGACCGCCAGCAACCCTTGGAAATCAACGCCGACTCGTCGGACGGCACCCTGGGCGACGGCCGTGCCGAGCTTCGCGGCAACGTGCTGATCCGTCAAGGCACGCTCCTGATCAAAGCCGAGGTCGCCGAAGTGGAAAAAGTGGAGGGTCGGGTCAGGGAGGTCATCCTTACTGGCACCCCGGTTCACCTCGAGCAGGAAATCGAGCAGCAGGGTCGCGTGCAGGCGACGGCCAACAGGATCGAATACCAGGTCGCAACCGGTCTGGTAACGCTGATGGGCGCCGCAGATGTCAATCATCCTCAATACCGCGTAAGCGGTGACGTGCTCAAGTACGACCTCAACATCCAACATTTCCAGGGCAGTGGACAGTCGGAAAACGGCCGCATCCGCATCGAGCTCGAACCAGAAGTCATCGGCGACCGGGCTCGTCGCGAGGAGCCGCCCGCTCCAGACAAAGAAAACGGCTGAAATGCTCCGCGCAGAAGGCTTACACAAGACCTACGGTAGGCGCGAAGTGGTGCACGATGTCAGCATGCAGGTCGAACCTGGCAAAGTTGTCGGGTTGCTGGGTCCAAACGGGGCAGGCAAGACTACCTGTTTCTACATGATCGTGGGACTGATTCCCGCCGACCAGGGCCGCATCCTGGTCGACGACAGCGACATCACGCACGAGCCGGTCAACATCCGGTCCAGCCTCGGCGTCGCTTACTTGCCGCAGGATGCCTCTATTTTTCGCAAGCTGAGCGTCGCGGACAACATTCTCGCCATCCTCGAACTACGCCCGGACCTTGACCAGGACGGGCGCGAGGAACGCCTGCAACAGCTCATGTCGGACCTGGGCATCGGTCACCTGGCAGATCAGATGGGTATCAGCCTGTCCGGAGGCGAGCGCAGACGCGCAGAGATCGCGAGGGCATTGGCCGCGGAGCCGCGGTTTATTCTTCTCGACGAACCCTTCGCCGGCATCGACCCGATTTCCGTAGCAGAAATCCAGAGAATGGTCGAGCACCTGACAGACCGAAACATCGGGGTCCTGATCACGGACCACAATGTCAGGGAAACTCTGGGCATTTGCGACCAGGCTTATATTCTCAATAATGGCAGCGTTCTCGCCGAGGGAAGACCGGAAGCCATCCTGCAAAACGATGACGTTCGCAACGTTTACCTTGGCCGGGAGTTCAGCCTCTGATTTCGCTGTCCGGTACAATGCCGGCAAGTTGAATTGAAAGGCAGGATGCCTACCCTCCGATAATGGCCGACCAGTCATTGCAACTCAGGCTGACCCAGAAGCTGGCGCTTTCGCCCCAGCTCCAACAGGCCATCAGACTACTCCAACTGAATCGAATCGAACTGCGCGAATACATCCAGGAGGTGCTGGACCAGAACCCCATTCTGGAGCGTGAAGGAGAGGGTGCAGGCGAAGGAGAAGCCGGGCCCGACGACCCGGAAAGCCCTGAACGCGGCGAAGATCACGACAGCGAAAACCCAGACGACCTGTCGCAATGGG
>JBFHEJ010000064.1:0-9931 GCA_041584255.1 Lysobacterales bacterium | reverse complement strand
CGGCGTATTCGACGAAATTTGCCAACAGGAAACTGAAAGGAACGCTGAGCCACTCCCAGGCCTGGACCGCCTCAAGCCTGGAAAGACAGAGCGCGATGGCGCCCAGGCAGGCCAGGGTGGTAAACGCCAGATGCGCCAGGCCGCTGTAGCGGGGCCCGATCTCCTTGGCTCGATAACGCCTTCTGAATTGCCCGGTGGTTTCCGCACTCACGCCCGCCGCTCCCGAATGACGAACCAGATGCCCCCGAGGATAGCAACAGACGACAGTATCAGCCTCAGGGTCACTGTTTCACCCAGCAGCGCCACGCCACCGAAGGCGGCGATCGCCGGCACGCTGAGTTGCACGGTGGCGGCCGTGGTCGAGTGCAGCGACGGCAGCACCGTATACCAGATCGCATAGCCAACCCCGGAAGCCAGGGCGCCCGACGCCACGGCCAGTACAATCCCGCCAGAATCCAGCTCCAGGCTGCCGTGCATCGCCAGCAACAGCGCCGCCGCCAGGGGAACGGAAAGCGCGAAATTGCTGGCCGTCACGCGCACCGGGTCACCGCCGCTGTGGCCGCGCAAGGAGTACCAACCCCACGCGACGCCGGCGGCAAGCATGAACAATGATCCTGACAGCGGCGGCGCGGAAAGGCCCGGCATCAGCAGCGCAAGCAGCCCGGCCAGCGCCAGGATCAGGCCCAATAGCTGGAGCGGTCTAAAGCGCTCTCCGCGCCATAAGCCGTATGCAATCATGGTCGCCTGCACCGCGCCGAACAGCAGCAGCGCCCCGGTGGCGGCCGACAGGCTGAGATAGGCAAAGGAAAACAGCGCCGCATAGGCGAACAAGGCCAACGCGGACTGCCAGCTGCCCCGGCCCGTCTTCTCCGGGCGCAACACCGCGGCGATCAGCCACAGGCACAGGGCACCTGAAGCCAGGCGAACGGCGGTAAAGCTGGCGGCGTCGATATCCGTGCCGTCGAGCGCCGCCCGGCACAGCAGTGAATTGCCGGCGAAGGCGACCATCGTCAGGATGGTCAGCCCGGTAATTTTCAGAGGAGGCGCCACGCCGTGTAACTGATGAAAATCACCAACAGAATCACGCCGTGCGTCCTGTTGATGAAAAGCCGGTGAAGCAGCAGTGCGCCGAGCACTACGGCGAGCCCGGACATCAAGCCAAGGTCCAGCCAGTTGATGTCGCCCCATTCGAGCGGTCGAACGATTGCCGTTAGTCCCAGTACCCCGAGGATGTTGAAGGTGTTGCTGCCGATGACGTTTCCGATCGCAATGTCGCCCTCGTTCTTGATGCCGGCCACCACGGTTGTCGCAAACTCGGGCAAGCTGGTGCCGACCGCCACCACGGTCAGGCCAATCGCCGCCTGGCTGACGTTCATCGCCGTCGCCAGGGCGACGGCGGAAACAACCAGCAGATGGGCGCCGCCTGAAAGCAGCGCCAGCCCGCCCATGACCAGCGCGATGAGCTTTCCGGGACCGGAGGTTCGAGCCGCGGGAACGGCATCGGCTGAAATGTCCGGCGGCGATGACTCAGCCCGCGCCTGGCGAATGGTCAGCCACACGTAAAGCACCAGCCCTGCGACCAAAATCAGCCCCTCCAGACGCGTGATGACCCCGGCCCACATCATGATGAGCATCGACAAGGTTGCCAGCACCATGACCGGCAGGTCGACGCCGATCACCTTGGACTCGACCATCATGGGTCGGATCGCGGCCGCCACGCCGAGGATCAAGGCGATATTGGCGATGTTGGAGCCAACGACGTTGCCGACCGAGATGTCGTTGGCGCCGGACAGGGCGGCATCGACAGAAACGAGGAGTTCAGGGGTGCTGGTGCCAAAGGCGACCACGGTCAGGCCGACCGCCAGTGGCGAGAGGCCGAAACGCAATGCCATCCCCGAGGCGCCCCGGACGAGCATCGCGCCGCCAAAATAGAGCAGCGCCAGACCTGCAATTCCCTGGATAGTGGTTAAAAGCACTTGTCCTGCTCTCGGCCCGGTTCGCGGGACTAGTCCCGTATCGCGGCCTGGACACGGGCGTGAAATTCAAAGCCGCTCAGGGCCTCAAAGTCGCCCAACTCGGCGCGCCACAGCGGATGCATGGCCGGGAATCGGCGCACCACCGCCTCTACGTCTTCCAGCATGATCTCGAGCTGTTCCCTTGTCTGGTGGCCGTTGCGATAGGCCACCTCGACGGCGCCCCACAGGTTCATGTAACGGCGAACCTGCGCCCGCAGCGTCTCCCGTTCGGCATCGGTCAGCGTGTAGGCCGGGTCCTGCACGCGGACGTGCAGGGCGGCGATTTCGGGATGGGCCCAGACGATTTCGTGAATAGCGGAGGAATTGTTGGCCAGTTCAAACGTGACCGTGGACCGGGCGATACGGTTCGACTGACGAATTTCGTAGGCCAGGAACAACAACGAGGCGACGACGGCGGCGATGCCGATCATTTCGGCCACTTCGCGCTTGTTCACGCCGGGATCCTCATAGCGGGTCTTCCCGCGGCGCCTCGGCGATGCAGTCGGCTTCGATCTCGACCAGCCATTCAGGATTGATCAGGCCCTTGGCCTCCACGAAGGTGCTGGCGGGCCGCACATCCGCGAACACTTTTCCATGCGCGCGGGCGGCGTCCTCCCATTTCGAAATATCGGTGAGAAATACTCGGGTGCGGATCACGCTGTCGAGCCCCAGGCCCGCCTCGCGAATAGCCGCCTCGATGATCTCCAGACAGCGCAAAGTCTGCCCGTAGGCGTCGCCGGGGCAGGCCACACCGCCATCCGCGGCAATCGGCGCAGTGCCAGAAACGGCCACCACGTTGCCGACGCGCACCGCGCGGGAAAAGCCGATCGCCTGCTCAAAAGGTGAACCCGATGAAACCCGTTGGCGCATGATTTTTCCTCAGCTGATCGGACTCACTCGCGAAAATTGGAATCGAAGCCGCCGCAGGACTCAATGGCTTCCGACGCGCCAAAGGCAGAATAGCTGGTCGTCCAGCACTCGTCGAAAATCGAGCAGTAACAAGCTTCGAAGTCCATGCGGTGAAACTCGGCCAGGATCGGGTCGAGCAGCTCCATGTCGTTCAAGTCGAACATCACGACCGTGCGTTCGGGGGGAATCGTGCGGCCTGTGATCGTGGACTGACCGTATGAGAATGTCCCCTCGCGCGCGACGAGTGCGGCCATCGCCTCCCCCCAGGTCGAGAATGAGTCACCGTCCACAGTGACCCTGAATCCCATCACCCGCGCCGGCCCGATTCCGACATTTTCCGCGTGGATCCAGAGCCTGCTGCCGTCGCCAGTCGCTCCCTCATCGCTTCGGCCCCAGGAACGACTCAACTCGAGCAGCGGTATGACCGAGGCGCGCTGTTCGGCGCGCATCAGGCTGGTTTCGTACACCGATACGCCCAAAGCGCACACCCCGATGACCACGGCCGAGATTCCGACCAGCATCTCCGGGTTGGGCCACATTTTGAACCTGTCTGGCATTAGTTTCTTGTGTGCTGCCATCCCTGGGTTTTCATTGACGCGCGTATTGCACCAGGTCCCAGAGATTGCCATATAAATCTTCGAATACGGCGACTATGCCATACGGCGCTTCCAGCGGCGCCCTTGCGAACCGAATTCCCCGGCTCACCATTTCATTGTAATCGCGCCAGAAGTCATCGGTCTCGAGGAACAGGAACACGCGCCCGCCGGACTGATCGCCAATGCGCTTTTCCTGCTCGCCATTGGACGCCCGCGCAAGCAGGAGACTGCACCCTGATGATCCCGGCGGTGCGACCACAACCCAGCGCTTGTCCTGCTCGGGCTGATAGGTGTCCTCGACCAGCCTGAAGCGGAGTTTTTCGGTGAAAAACGCGATGGCCTCATCGTAATCACGGACAACCAGCGCGATATGGGCAAGAGACTGTTTCATTCGACGTTGCAGTTGGCCGCGGCTGCGGTTTCACCCGTTGATCGCTGCGAATTGCGTACCGGTTATCCTTTTAGCCTTCACTCGCAGAGTTGCTTGAGCATGGCCAGGGCCCTTGGCCAGGCCTCTTTCATGAACTCTTCGTATTCGCCAGTGACATCCTGATCCACGATCACCCTGGTGCCCTGTGGAACGGACGAAAAAGTGTAGTTCTCATAAGCGGGCGCCCAGGCGCGGACCGACTCGCTGTTGGTGTCTTCAACGCCCTTTATCACCCACCCAAGGTGCCGGATGGAAAGGAATTCATGCGGCCTGTTCTCGGCGATTTCTGCGACCATCCCATCCCCCGAGGGGGCCAGAAACCGCATCTTGCTGCCCTCATCCCAGGAGCCTTCAAAGCGGCCCCCTTCGCCGAAGGGGCTGGTCCAACGCGGATAGTGCTCCGAACTCAGCATGACCTCCCAGACCCTTGAGGCCGGGGCCTCGATGGTTTCAACAAACTGGATGCGCTTGATATTCGGCATGGACCTTACTCACTCTTGTTTTTTTCATCCCAAAGCATAGGTTCCCACAACTCAACCTTGTTGCCGTCCGGATCCATGATCCAGGCGAACTTGCCGTTTTCATGTGATTCGGGGCCACTGACGACATCCACACCGGCTGCACGCAGCTGGGCCAGCATTTCGTCGAGGCTGTCCACCCGGTAGTTGATCATGAACGAAGAAGTACTGGGGCTGAACCACTGGCTGTCCCGTTCGGCCAGACTCCACACCGTGAGCCCGCCGTCTTCAGCCGTATCATCCGGCCATTTGAGTATGGCGCCGCCCCAGTCCTCGAGGTGCAGGCCCAGGTGTTCCTGATACCAGGCGGCCAACGCAGCGCTGTCGCCCCTGCACTTCAGGAACACGCCGCCAATTCCGGTTATCTTCGCCATCGTTACTCTCCCAATGATGCTGCCGTCCCACGTTGAAGCTCAGCGACGGTTGAACCCAGGACCGGCCCCTCGCGAGGGCCAGCAGTGTGACTGAAGCCGGCCGGCCGCCGCAACCGCTCACTGGGCGGCGTGGGCAAGATCCAGAATCTCTTTTGCATAATTCCTGGGCAGGCCCAGGCGCGATACCAGCGCTGCCAGCTTGGCCGCGTACTCGGCGTTGGTGTCCTGGCCGATCTCATGTGGCTGCAGGACGTAGCAACTCGCCGAATGCAGCGAGGAATCAGCCAGCAGCATGCATACCACGGGCTGCGCCCTGTACGCACGGACCTCCGGTCGCGCATATAGCGCCGTCACATCGTCGCGGGCAAGATCGTGCAGCAAACCGTAGGAGATTTTTCCTCGAGCGGGTACCAGCGTGGCCCGCTCGCCAATTCTGATCTCGTGGTCGTCGAGCCTCGCCGCGCCGACCTGCCGGGGATGGAAGCCCAAGGACTCGAGCAGGTTCGTGTCCATGTACAGGCCGTAGAAAAAGACACGTGCCCGCTCTGGTTTCATGTCAAGCGGGAGCAGCCGTTAGGCCGAAGACAATAAAACCACTCAATAACATCAATACTTCGGTCGGAGAGGAAGAACAACCAGCCAAAGCCGTTCAGCCCTCGACTGGTCCGGATAGGCGGGCCCTCAGCCGTTCGCACCTCATGCCCAGGTAAACGTCTCATGGTCGATGCCGTTTTGATCCAGGAATTTGCCAAGCGATGAAAAGCACCTATTACCGTGAAATCGCCTTGCGACTGCCTCCAAAAGCGCTTTCCGATCGCCAACCTCAACTTCAAGCAATCTATAAAGTGCGGGCAAGTTGCCAGCAGGAATGGTCATAACGTACTCGTAGTCGCTGTCTCCCCATGCTTCTTTTACTGTCTTGCCAATATCGTAACCGTCAATGATCAGGTTGCCTTTTTCAAAGCGAGCGACAATGTCAATCTTGATGTCCTCGCGTTCGAGATGATGAAGCGTGATGAATTCATTCATTGCTGGTTTCACCCTTTCAGCAGGGTTGAGTCGTGCAGTCATGGTGGGCCAAGCCGGAACCTCAAACGAAGCGGCCAACGTGGAACAGGTCGAAACGTGGCACGCTCCGCTGTGCTGCCATATTAACCGGCGTTCGCATCAGATGATGGGACGAGCGGAAGGAACCCGCCATACCCCATCCGCCTGGCATCAAAACCCGTGTTCGATGAACCGATCAGATCCGCCATCCTTGGGTCAGCCGCGACCTTTTCGTTTGCCAGGTCACGTGCCTCACGGGAATCGAATACCACCCAACCAAACACGATGGCTTCGTCCTCCGCCGCAGCGGCAAGATCGGTGAAGGAGCGCGTGCCTTCCAGGTGCAAATCGTCGCCGACATATTCCCGGTAATCGAGCGCGCCGTGTTCCTTCCAGATCTTTGCAACCGCTTCTGCGACTCGCTTGTAGGCGTCCAGGCGCTGGCGCGGGACGGGAAGCACGAATCCGTCAATATAATGGGCCATTGTTGCTCCTGAAGTGGTGGCTGTCACTCGCAAATTGGCCGGATTTTCCCTTAGGGGGCCCGCAAGATCTTTTCCATCTTGCGTCCCTTTGCAAGTTCATCCACTAATTTGTCCAGGTACCGGACCTGTTGAGTCAGGGGGGTCTCGATCTCTTCTATTCTATACCCGCAGATCACACCGGTGATCAGACTTGCATGAGGGTTGAGCGTCGCCTCAGCGAAGAAGTCCTGAAAGGTAGATTCATTTTCAATTTGGGCTTTGAGTTCGGCCTCGTTGAACCCCGTCAGCCAGGCGATGACCTGATGAAGTTCGTCAACCGTTCGACCCTTCTTCTCAACCTTCGCTACGTAAAGCGGATAGACGGAAGCAAATGTCATGTTGGCGATTCGTTGATCATGTTCAGGCGTGGTCTTCATGTCTGGTTACTCATCTGCAATTGCCTCCCAGTTCACGATGCCATCCAGTGCCGCGTAACCGTCTGAATATTGTAGTACCCCCATGACCTGGGGTCGCTGTCATTGAAGGCAGAGCTAAACATCTGCCAGGCGCGAACCGCGCCAATGGCCGCTCGAGCGCCTGTTAAGACGGCCACTCAGTCACCCCCAGGCACTTTATTAATCATCTTGGGAAATTTCCGCTCCGTTGTGGACAATCGCAATCGTCGAGCCATAGGGTTTCCAGCATTGCTCCGGAAGCGCCCAACGCTTTACACGCCGCAGTGTCCCGCGCTCGAGAGTTACACTCTCGACCCAGAGATAAGGGCCTGAAATCGAGCGAAAACTGGAGGGGAAATACACTCCCAGGCCAAACAACCAAGCGCTCTGATCGCCTCGCTTCAATTCCACCGATAATGGCGCCTCGTAGAACAATCCTCCCGTATCGGCGGCGACGGGATCATAATCGCCAATCGGCAATATAAACCTGGAACCATCATCAGAAAGTACCGGGCAGGGCACCTTCAGTCGCAGCACGGTTTCATTGCCCGGGTACCTCTCAAAAATCAGATCATCAGGCGACAGGGATTGATCGTGTAGACGAGCACATCCGTGACAGGCGAAAACGGTAAGTAAGAGCGCCAGGAACATTCGCACGGTTCCGCCCTCACCCACCCGCACCTAATCTTGGAATGAAGTCGTTGCCCGTGCCCTTTACGGCGTCCTTTACGGCGTCCACCTTAAATGATGTGTTAGGTGATCTAACCTCATTGTTGGGATAGCAACATGATTCGCGAATCCAATAGCTGATTAAACGGATCGCTCAAGTGTGGCCGGGCAATTTCGAGCACATCTCGAAACCCAGGTTGAACTAGAAACTCGTCTATGGAAGCAACCCAAGCCAACCAAAGCTCATCATCAACAACTTCTTTTCGATTTTGGTAATGCACGTTTTGGAAAATATAGATCAATCGTCGTGCTGCGAGAACAAATCTCGTACGATCGGAAGGCTCCAAATTCTGTAATCCAGACTCTAGCCCCTTCTCCCAAAGCAACGCCATGGTCGCGTCGCCAGTGAGATCGGACCAGAATTCGTCCTCTGCATCATGGATTGCCTGATATGCACTTGACTTAACTGCGACGGTATTTTGCTTTATCTCATAACCAACGTATAGAAGGGATATCAAGACGCCGACTGCGGCAATTACTTCGGCCACTTCTGCTAGTTCTACCAGCTTCATCTACCACGCCCTTTCAACGTTTCAGTCTCCAATATGGCCTCTGTACCGCCTAACGCCAAAGCTCATCTGCGTTTAACGCGGACGTGCAATTTGCGGCCGCAAAGAGTGCGACCGAGTCAAACGTCTGCTGCAGCGCCTTGTTAGATGGCGCTCACATGGGCCGGCCGCATTTGGATCTTTGCTACTGCGAACCCATCATCTCGTATTCTATTCGCGCAAAAAGATCTCTTCTATCGGCAATGAAAAAACATCGGCAATACGGAATGCTAGAGGTAACGACGGATCGTACTTACCCGTCTCTATGGCGTTTACGCTCTGACGCGAAACCTTGAGACGCTGGGCCAGATCCTGTTGCCGCCAATTACGCTCAGTGCGCAGGACCTTCAGCCGGTTTTTCAACTCATCTCTCCCCAGGCTCCATGGGTGATTCTGTTCACGAAACCACCGATGCCGAAGCCAAGAAACCATATGAACGCGAAATAGTAGGCGTAAACGTGAGAAACGAGCCCAAACTCCTCGAGGAAACCCCAGACGGCCGCGAACGAAAGTGCAATCCCCGTGGCAATAACCCACTGCCTGATAATGAGCATTCGGATGAATTCGTCTTTCTGTTCAATGATCAGCATGCCAAAAGCATAGACCGCACCAAGCAGCGCGAGACCAGGAATTAGGGCGAGCACCCAGAGCAGCGGACCGTCAACGGGCCCATTTCTGGTGAGGTACCTAGATGCACCGACAGCAAGCAGAAAAACCGCCATTGAGCTAGCAAGCCGGAGCATGTATTTGCGATTGGGTTTGGAGGAAAATTTGAATTCCACGACAAGCTCCTTTGATATTATGTCAATGAAGCTTGACTTATTTGGCTCAAAATGTCAAGTGTTCTTTACTTCGCTATGTTACTGAAATACGGTGAATCGCTAGGCCGTTCACTAATTTGGTGGAATGCTTCTCTCGAGGATGTTGCGTCGATTGACTCGGAATTCTTTCGGGTTTCACGAACCAGGTAGATCAGCGTAATTACAATCGCAATTACGCCCACCACTTCACTAATCGCGCCAACTGCGTCCCAATTCATTGGCCCTGCTCTTTCAGATTAAGCGTCACGAGTGAACCTCACTCTTTCTTTGATTCACCAACGCGCCTCAAGGTATTCGATCGCCAGTCCAGTCCTGGTTGTCTTGGTTGGGCAGCCCCATTTCTCCACCAATTGCGGCGTTATGCCGCACCGGAGAACTTCTTTGCACTCGCAAAAAAGGCGGGGACGAAAACCAGCTCTACCAGGCCACCCACCATGGCAGAGAGTGGAGGCGGGAGCCACAGAAAGAAAGTGACGCAAGACGCCGCAATCAGCGTTAGGCCGAAGGCCCAGTAAGCTCTCAAACCGAAGACCGTCGCAAATACCGTGTACCTACACCCTATCGTGAGCATCATGGCAGGAAAGAACAGCTCCTCCCGAAGCTGATATAGCCCGTACGCCATGAAGCAGCACGCGATGAGCCAGATTGTCGATGCGAACGCAAGCTGATTCAATGCATTGGGAGCAGGTGCCTCTTGAGGCTTAACCCAGAACCTTTGAAGGAGCGAACTGATCGGGTAAATCAAAGCCCCGCCGACCAGCAGTGTCCACACCCCCTGATGAGTTCCCGCCAGGAAGCAAACCATCGAAGACGTGAGCCACACAAGAGCCGACGTAAGTACACCGGTGGCACCGTCGTAATGAATCCGGCGGATTTCGGGCTGCAACCGATCGTTCAAAGCTAGCTTCATGAATTCCTCTGCGGTTTAACGTTTGAATTAAGCAGCGCAGGCAGGAGCTGCAGCAATGAAAGACACGAAGTGTCGAAATTGCAAGGCGATGCCGTTGCGCGTGCCGTTTACGGCG
>JBFHEJ010000063.1:0-10046 GCA_041584255.1 Lysobacterales bacterium | reverse complement strand
GCCCTCGAAACAGGTGGTCACAGGTTCCCAATCGATCAGCAATTCATCACCGGGGGCGAATTCGGGCGGGTCTTCACCGGCTGGAAGCGGGGCAACGATTTCAGGCAGGTCCGGCAACACGTGGGTGAGGAGCGCCTCGCCTTCCAGTCGCACGCCCGACGGCGTCATGCCTTCGAATGAATAGACGCCCTCGGGCCAGCGCGCCAGGAAGTCTTCGATGAACTCGTCGAAGTTGTCTTCCTCGATCAGGAAGTGGCTGGGCTCGGAGGCGAAGAACACCTCGCTGAGCCCGCCCGTGGCCCACAGCCGGCCCTTGGCTTTCATGTCGAGAAAGCGTTCACCCTGTGAATCGGTTCCGACCACGCGGGTGTAGTCGAAGCCGTCGACAAAGACCTGCAGCTCGATGTCTTCGTCGGTCAACTCGATGATCACCACGGCGGCACCGAATTCGCCGGCCTCCTGGGCAGCCGCCAGCGGCATAATTGAAAAAATCAGCAGTGCGGCCAGCAAACGACTGATCAGATGACGGGTTTTGAATGGGCTCATGACGGGTTCCTCCGAAGGGGTTGCACTCTGAAGGACGAGGAAGGCCACAAAAATCGGTCGGTGGGACCACTGCTAAGAAGTCCGCCACTCACATTCCCGGCATCAGTCGGAGGATTCAGAATCCGAGCGAATTTGGGGGAGCATTTTCTACAAAATAGTAACCGGGCTCAATCTACAGATCGGGCCCGGCGATCAGAACTGTTTTGATCTGGCTTAATTCTCGGCGTCAGCGAGCGCCGTTGAACAGGCTTCACTGATGGAGTCACGCTCTGCCGTCAGGCAATTGAGGATACGGCCTTCGCCAGCCTCGACTCCGGCGCAAAATTCATCGATGTCCGACGCGCATTCTGCGGCGATGAAGGCCATCGCATCGATGGCTTGCTCAAGCTGCATGGCCAGGTCGTACAGCGTGTGCTGACAGCGCGCGGACAGCTTGTCCTCGTGGGCGAAAAAACAGGCCGCAAGACGGCCTTCACCGAGCGTGACCTGGCTGCAGTATTGTTCAATTTCGGCCTCGCAACCCTCGAACACTTCTTCTACCGGATCCTGGGCCAGCAGCAGGTTGCTGGAAAGTGCCAACAGCAAGCCAAGCAGGCAAAACTTGAGTGTGGACATCGAAATACCTCGAAGCGTGAATTTGAACCGAGCAGCGATTATTAAGTAATCCAAAATTCAAAGCAAAGATTCCCCCGAGGCCGCCGTTCAACTCCAGTCGCCATTCCTCTATCATGCCCCGGTACCGCAATGAATCTTTCAAAGTGCAGAAACTGAGCCGGGAGTTTCTCGCCGGCTGTCCCGTCGAAGGCGGCTTCCGTATGCGCGGCATGGCCATGACACGCGTCGAGGTTTTCGTCGACGCCGCCTTCGCCTTCGCAGTGACCCTGCTGGTGATCTCGTTCGACGCCATTCCACACACTTACCCGGAAATGGTCATTGCCTTCAAGACCATCCCGGCCTTTGTGGCCGCCGTGGCCCAATTGGTGTGGCTGTGGCACACGCATGCCACCTGGTGCAGGCGATATGGCCTGGACGACGACCCCACGGTGTGGCTGAGCGCCTTGCTGCTCGTCGTGGTTCTGATCTACATCTACCCGATGCGGGTGCTGCTGGAAGGCTTTTTTGCCTGGATCAGCGACGGTTATTTTCCGTCTTCATTCGATCTCAATACTTACGATGAACTCCGTTTCATGTTTGCCTTCATGGGCATCGCCTTTGCCGCTCTGTGCCTGACCTTTGTTCTGATGTATGGCTACGCCGTACGGCTGGCGGCGCCACTGGCGCTCAATGCACGGGAACTCACCAAGACCCGGGAGATGAGGGCGATCTGGGCGGGCTGCCTGGTGCTCGGACTGGTTCTTGCCGTGACCGCATTCCTGGTTCCCGAGAATTGGGTGCCGTTCGCAGGCTTCATCATGGCCCTGATCGGCGCCTGGATCGCAATCGTGGAACGCAAGTACAGGCATCTCGCCAAAACACCCAAGGAAACTCAATGACCAGAATTGTCGCCATCTCCGGAAGCCTCAGAAAACACTCTTTCAACACCGCCCTGGTCAACTCTGCAGCGAAGATGTTTCCAGACAACGTTCGCGTTGGCACCATCGCGGGCATACCGCCATTCAACGAAGATCTGGAAGATAGCGAGGGCATTCCCGACGTCGTCGCCAGACTCAAGAACGAAATCGCGCAGGCGGACGGCCTGCTGATCTCAACACCGGAATACAACAATGGCGTGCCCGGGGTGCTGAAAAACGCCATCGATTGGGCCACCCGCCCGTTCAGGGACGTGCCCAAGGTCTTTCATGGCAAGCCCGTGGCGGTGATTGGCGCGAGCCCCGGCGGCTTCGGCACGACCCTCGCGCAGACCGCATTGCTGCCGGTGCTCCGTACGCTCAAGACGGATCCATGGTTCGCCGGACGGCTGATGGTGTCCCACGCCGGGGAAAAGATCGAAGAAGGTGTCTTGCAGGACGAGGAGACGCGCGAGCGGCTTGAGAAATTCGTCGGTGGGTTTATCGAGTATTGCGGCGGCTGAGTGACAAATGCGGGAGCGACCTTGTGGCGGCAACCACAGGGTCACTCCTAAATGAATTCAGAACTTCTTTTCGCGGCCAGGCTTGCGCAAGACGCTGAACCGCGAGAATTCCCACGGTCGAAATGCGACGTAAAGGCTGCAGCCCAGTCGGTTGTCGGCTGACAGCCGTAGATCGGCCTCGACCTGGTTGTCGAATGTGCGGGCAAGCTCGGAGACTTTCGATTGCATCTGCAATATGGATTCACGTGACAGCATGCCGCTGACGAACTCCATCCGCTCACCGGCCGCCTCGAATTCGCTGGTGAGGAACTCTCTCAAGACCTGATCCGCGAAGAATTGCTGCACCGGCCCGTCCCGCCGCCAGGAGAAATTGCGGGCGGTCCTGAGCCGCACGCGATCGAAGGGCAATACTTCCACAAGGCCCAGTTCCTGCAGGCGAAACATCAGCCGGGTCAATGCCGGGCGGGTGAACGCGTAGGTCTCGAGAATCTCCTCCACCGACCAGTGGTTGAGCAACAAGTGGGCCACCAGCAACAATCTCGAATCCTTGAGCAGGAAGCTCTCCTGTTTCTCGCTGAGCTGAGTGGTCAGCGGCTCCTGATCGCGACTGATGCGAACCAGTTCATGAATATCGACGTGCAGCCAGTCGCAAAGGGCTTCCAGGCGGGTCAACGACAGTGCGTTCTTGGAGAACAGGCGCTTGATGCTGGCCTCCGACAGGCCGAGGACCGGCGCCGCCTCGGCGTAAGTTCGGCCCCGGGAGCGCATCAGGCGCTTGAGCGCAGCATGAATGGCTTGGGTCTGATTCATTCAGAGTATCGTTTAATGATACTAACTGGCTATACATACTACACTAAGCCACTACATAGTTGAGTTTTTAAATACTTTGGCTAAGATTGGTGCGAGCTGAGGAGCTTGCCATGAATTTCATTACTTCGTTTGCGATTTTCGCTTCAGCCATGTGGATGGACGTCACCGCGCCGACACCCGGCATGTTGTCACCGCAAGACGTGGTCAATCGAAAGCTGGCGCCAGACATTGAATTCGATTCCACCGACCTGGCGTGGCTCGCGGCGCCGGAAGGCGTTCGAAACAGGCGACTCGACCACGAACCGGAGGGCGAACTCACGGGACGGGTGCTCCACGCGGTCAGGGACTTCAATGGCGACGGCGTCGCCGACCTGGGCGTGTTCGAGTTGAAGGGCGGCGAGCTCAAGAAAATGCACTCGAGCTACGAGGTGCACTTCGGCCGTCCCACATCGCATGGCGGCATCACCTTCGCGACCGAAGCCAGCACACGGGTGGACTCGGACGGCATCCCCTTCGATATCGTCCTCAGCGATTTCGACGACGATGGCCAGGTCGATATCTCGATCATGGTCCTGAGGCCCGGGTTTTTCAAAGTGATCGGAGTCCTTCTGTCATCGGTATTCAGGGACTCCATTTCGCTGAAACTGGAACTCTATCGAATGGACGATGGCCGCTATCCAGCGCGCCCCGATGCGGTCCGCAAGGTACGAACCATCCCGCCACTCGGCGAGTCGGGCGAGGTCGCAGCGAAGTTCCCCGAGATTTCGTTCCTGGATGCGGACGGAGATGGTCGCACCGATCTGCTGGTCCAGTCCGGCGCCGATCAGTATCTGCTCTATCGGGGCCAGCCGGGGCCCAGTCTGTTCGCCGGCAAACCCCGAGCGTATTCAACTGACGGATCGACTGAGTAGGTCCGCGAATCGGGTAGACTGCCAAAATGGCCATCGCACTTACGCTTATCGGGTTTTTTGTCGGCCTGGCACTGGCGGAGGGCTCGACGTCCCTCTTCGGGGCCCTGGGGGGTGCGGCGATCGGTTACTTCATGGCCCGTTTCGCCCTGCTCGAGCGGCGCTTCAGAGAACTCGAAATCAAGCATAAATGGTTGCGCCAGCGGTTGATGCCCGAACGGCCAGTGGCCACAACCGATAGCGTTGAGCCTCCGGTAACCGCCACCGGCGAATGGTCCGAACCAGAACCGGAATCGACGGAAGTATCAGGTAAGCCCATGCCGGTTCCCGGCTGGGAACCGGAGCCGCAGGATGTCGATCAGTGCCCGCCGCTCGCGGCTGGACCTGCGCCATCGAGGGAAAGGACCCAGCCGCTGCTCGGAAAAGTCCTCGAGCGTGCCGGCAATTGGCTCACCACCGGAAACGTCCCGGTCAAGGTGGGCGTCATCCTTTCGTTCATCGGGGTCGCTTTCTTTCTCAAGTACGCCATCGATAAGGAACTGTTCCGCATGCCCATCGAGGTCCGGCTGATGGCGGTGGCTGCTGCAGGCGTTGCGATGATCGTCATTGGCTGGCGACTTCGGGAACGGCTGCGTGTGTACGCGCTCAGCCTGCAGGGCGGTGGCGCCGGCATCCTGTTCCTGACCATTTACGCGGCGTTCCGCATCTGGGGACTGCTGCCCACCGGCCTGACTTTTGTTTTGCTGGTTGCCCTGGCGGCCTTTACCGGCGTGCTGGCGGTTATTCAAAATGCACGCTGGCTGATCATATTCGGCGCGGTCGGCGGTTTCCTCGCGCCGGTGCTGGCGTCTACCGGCACCGGCAGCCACGTCACCCTGTTCAGCTATTACCTTGTTCTGAATGTCACCATCCTGGCAGTCGCCTGGTATCACAGCTGGCGCGTGGTCAACCTCGTCGGCTTTGCGTTCACGTTTGTCATCGGCAGCCTCTGGGGTTACCGCTATTACACGCCCGAATTGTTTGCCAGCACCCAGCCTTTCCTGGTGCTGCATTTCCTGTTGTACCAGGCCATTGCGGTGCTCTACGCGATACGCCAGCCGCCTGAAAAAGTCGGCGTCGTCGACGGCACGCTGGTGTTCGGCACACCCCTGATCGCGTTCGCGCTGCAGGCTGCCATGGTCAGTGACTTCGAGTACGGGCTCGCCATCAGTGCAGCGGTGCTGGCGGCGTTTTATGGCGCGTTGGCCGCCTGGCTGTTCAACAGGCAGGGCGACTACCTCAAAGTGCTCGGCGAATCCTACGTTGCGCTCGCCGTCGCTTTTGCCACGCTGGCCATCCCCCTGGCCTTCGATGCCCGCTGGACTTCGGCAGCCTGGGCACTGGAGGGGGCGGCGCTGATCTGGATCGCCACGCGCCAGCCGCAGCACCCCGCCAATTTCGCCGGCGCCGCGCTGATCGTCCTGGCCGGCTTCGCTTTCCTGCTTGACGGATGGGAACAAGAGTCCACCATGCCCCTTGTGAACGGCAACGTGCTCAGCGGGCTGCTGATCAGCTTCAGCGCCCTGTTCGGGGCCCGAAGGCTCCAGCACTTCGACCTGGCCCCGGTTGGCAAGACCTACGAAGGCATCGCCTGGGCGCTGTTCGGCTGGGGTGTCCTGTGGTGGCTTGCGACCGGCTCGGAAGAAATTGAGGATCGGTTCAGCGGTAAGCAGACCGTCCATGCCTGGCTGCTTTTCGTGACTCTCACGACCTCCGCGGCTGCCTGGCTCGGTAAGGTGCGTGACTGGAGCATGGCACGCGCGTTCACCTGGCTTCACCTTCCTGCGCTCGGCTGGTTGGCGTTTATCTACATCGTTGCATTTGATCATTATCTGACGGGCATCGGGTACCTGGCGTGGCCCCTCGCCTTCGTCGTCCAGGCCCTGCTGCTGCACTCGCTCGACCGGCGCCAGCAAGCCAACGCCGGCATCTGGCACATTTTCTCCGCCGCGCTGGTCACAATGATGCTGATGTTCGAGACCGCCTGGCAGGTCGGGCACGTGACATCCGGTGACTGGTCGGAAGCGTCGGCCAGTGTCGTGCCGGGGCTGCTGGCGCTGCTGGTGTGGAAGATACACCGGCTGGATGCGTGGCCCGCCTCGGCCCATGCCGCCGCGTATGGTGGATTCACGCTGGCGCTGGTCGCGTGGCAGGCCCTCTATCTCGCCGGTATCAGCATTGCCGAGCCGGGCGACCCCGCTCCACTGCGCTACATTCCCCTGATCAACCCATTTGACCTGGCGCTGGTGTTTGCCGGGTTCATGGCGGTCGCTTCCCTCTCATTCCTGCGCAGGGAAAGGGCGCTCTTCGAACACGAGCCGCTGGCGGCCTGGCTCAGGGCGTACCCCGCGTATCAAGCCGTCGCCTTGTTGGTGCTGACGACGGCAGCCGTGCTGCGCGGTGTCCACCACCTGGCCGGCGTCGCCTGGGATTTCGATGTCCTGTTCGATTCCGTGACGGCGCAAACCGCGGTGTCGGTTTACTGGAGCCTGCTGGGGTTCGCCGGGATGATTCTTGGGGCGCGGGGGGCGCAACGACGCCTGTGGATCGCCGGGGCCGGATTCATGGCCCTGGTGGTCGTCAAGCTGTTCCTGGTCGACCTTGGCAATTCGGGCACGGTCGAGCGGATCATCTCATTTATCGCCGTTGGCGCTTTGTTGCTGGTGGTTGGCTACTTTGCGCCGGTGCCTCCGAGGAAAGCAGGCGCGCCGTAAAGCCCGCTCGGCGCCCATTCAGGACGCTGAGCGTTCTGCCACATCTCGCTCCAAATCATTGATTTGCTGATAGAACGGCGTTAACTTGAAAAGTATGAAGCACCTGCTGGCGCTATTTTTGTTATCCATGCTGCTGCAACCAAGCGGTTTGCAGGCTTGCGCCATGGACGCTGAGCAATCGCCCGGCCACCATACCGCGATGCCAGATTCCCATGAATCCGATTGTTGTGAGGCCCAGCCGGACCAATCGAATGACGGCTGCGACGCCCAGACCCCCTGTGGCTTCGTGTCGACGATCGCGCCTGCCATTCCCGCAGCTTCCGGACTTGCCTTGGCAGCGCCCGATCGCCAGTTCGCACTTCCAGACGACGGCCGCTATTCGGGGCCGCCCGCCCCTCCACTCTTCAAGCCGCCCATCGCTTGATCCCATCCTGAGGCTGCACCCTTTCCGGGTTGCGGCTTTGTTGTTGTGATTGACGAACAGCCGCGTTTTCCCGCGCGGACCGTTCACAGGAGTGGGAAATGCTTTATACCCTAAATCGTGTGCGCCTGAGGCTGCTTGCGATCGCCTTCGTGACATCGATGCTGGCGCTCGTTTGCCAGTCCCTCGGGGCTCAACCTTTGGACCTCGATGACGTCGAGGCGCTGGCTTTGGCGGCCGACCCGTCCGTGCTGTCTGTTCAGTCACGGAAAGCGTCATTGAACGCGCTCGAAGTGGCTGCCGCGCAGTTGCCCGATCCCATGGTCAAGATGGGCCTGATGTCGCTGCCGGTCGACTCGTTCCAGCTCGGCCAGGAACCCATGACCCAGGTGCAGATCGGCGTCGTGCAGAAGTTCCCGCGGGGTGACTCGCGCGAACTCAGGGCCGGCCAGTTTCGCGAACAGTCCCGGGGCCTGGACGAAATGGCTGTGGACCTCCAACTGCAGATTCTGCTCGCGGTCCGCGAACAGTACCTGGAAGTGCTCAAGCAACGGCGCCTGGCCGAGATCAATCGCGCGGCCGAGGCGGCATTCAGCGATCTGGAGCAGATCACGCGGGCTTACTACGGCACCGGCAGAGCACAACAGCAGGACGTGTTGCAGGCTGCGGTCGAGCTGTCGAAGGTTCGCGAGCGCTCCTCCCGCATCGCCGAAGAGGAGGACCGCGCGCGAGCCCGGCTCGCCACCTGGATCGGCGACGCTGCGTGGCGGCCGCTGGACACGGACTGGCCTGAATTGCCGCCACAGCTGCCGCCGGAGCCTGCGGAGGACGCTTTGCGGCAACACCCCCGCTTGCGTGCCCTGCACCAGGAGGTGATTGCAGCGGACAAGGGCGTGGCACTGGCCGAGCAGGGCTACAAGCCGGAGTTTTCCCTCGACCTGACCTATGGGGGTCGTGGCGGCAACAACCCCGACGGCAGCAGTAGAGCTGATTTGCTGACGGTTATGGTGATGATGGACGTGCCCATTTTTCGCGACAAGCGCCAGGACAGGATGGTCGCGGCCAGCGTGGCCCAGTCGTCGGCCGCAGCGTTCGACCGCGACGACGCTTACCGCCACATGCGCAGCGAGCTCAAACTGCACCAGGCAACGTTGCAAAGACAGCAGGAGAGGCTCGACCTGTTCGAGCAGTCGTTGCTCGAGGAATCCAGCTTCAATGCGGAAGCCGCTTTCCAGGCTTACCAGGCAGCACTGGAAGATCTGACCACGCTGATGCGCGCCAGCATCACCGAGTTCGAGCTCGAACTCGAATACGTGCACATTAAAGCCGAAGCGTACAAGACGCAGGCGCGCCTTCTCTACTTGCAAGGAACCCGGTCATGAAGAAAACCATCAGCTTCATCATTATCCTGGGTCTCGCCACCGCAGGAGGCTACTACCTGGGCGGCGGTTTTGAAGATCAGCCTGCTCCGGGTGATTCCCCGGGAGAGGGCGAGCGGGAGCCGATTTACTGGGTTGCACCCATGGATCCCAATTACCGCAGCGACAGGCCTGGAAAATCACCGATGGGCATGGACCTGGTGCCGGTGTACGCCGAAAACGTCACGAACGATCACGCGGTCAGCATCAGTCCGGCGCTGGAGAACAGCCTGGGCGTCCGTACCGAGGCCGCTGCCGTGCGCCCCTTGTGGCGCCGCGTCGAGGCGACCGGCTACGTCAGCTTCGATGAAACGCAGATCAGTCATGTGCATCTGCGCACCGAAGGCTGGGTCGTTCGGCTGCTGGTCAGTGCAGAGGGCGAACGCGTCTCCCGGGGCGACTTGCTGTTCGAGCTGTATTCACCGGAACTGGTCAACGCGCAGAAAGAGTTCCTCCAGGCACACCGGCGCGGCGACGCCCGCCTGACCGCCGGCGCTTCAGAAAAGCTGCGCGCCCTGGGCATGATCGCGGCCGAAATCGAGGCGCTGCGACAATCAGGAACCGCATCGGAAAACATCAAGGTGCTGGCACCCCGCACGGGCGTGGTGACACACCTCGCGGTGCGCGAGGGCATGTACGTGCAGCCCAACGTGACGGCAGTCAGCCTGGCGGGCCTCGACAGCGTATGGCTGCAGGCGGAGGTATTCGAATCGCAGGCCGAATGGGTGGCCGAGGGCCAGGCCGCCGAAGCCTGGCTCGACTACCTGCCGGGTTCAGTATTCGCCGGTGAAGTGGACTATGTCTACCCCGTGCTCGACCCCCAGACCCGCACCCTGCGCGTGCGGCTGCGCTTCGACAATCCCGGCGAAAAGCTCAAACCCAACATGTACGCGCGCGTGTCGATCTTCGGCAGGCTGAGGCCGCGGGCGCTCAGCGTCCCTCGCGAGTCGCTGATTCGTGGCCCTGGTCACGATCGCGTGGTAGTCGCACTGGGCCATGGCCGTTTCGAAGTGCGCGAAGTGCTTGCCGGTATGGAGAGTGGGGAATGGGTTGAAATCGTTGCCGGCATCGAGGAAGGAGACAAGGTAGTGACCTCGGCCCAATTCCTGATCGACTCGGAGGCCAGCCTGCGCGGCAGCGTGCAGCGGCTCGGGCCAG
>JBFHEJ010000062.1:0-10078 GCA_041584255.1 Lysobacterales bacterium | reverse complement strand
GCGCTGTGGCTGGAAGCGTCGACCGCCTGGTAACCGCCCTGGCGCGCTAGTCCGGGGAGGCCGGGGGCGAGATCGCTGAAGCCGCCGCCGTTGGGAATGTTGAGCGGGTCGATATTCAGCGGGTGATTGAACACGACGCGATGCAGTCGGCCCCAGCGATAGTCCATGACGTCGGTGGAATTGCCGAAAGCCGGCGCGAATTCATCGGACGCCAGCGTGTCCAGCGCCTGCTGCAGGCTGCCGGCCACGGTCGGGACGAGCCCCTGGGAAAAGAAATTGATGCCCGACGCGCCGATGCCGCCGTTGGCATCGAAGTTCATCAGGTGATAACTGAAGGCGCGCTCTGCCGAGGTGCTTCCGGGCAGATTGTTGCCCAGCCCGATCGCGCTCAGCGTGGCATCGATCGTGTTCTGAATCAGCATGGAGCGCCACATGGCGTAAACCGTCGCGGCCACGCTGTTGCGGACCTCGTCATTGCCAGGCGGCGACATGGTGACGGCGCTGTCGCCTGCATCCCAGCCCTCAGCGATTCCGGTTGGTGTGCTGTAGTCCCAGGTGGAAAGCACATCGACCGCCTGGGCCATCGCTGAGCCCGGCGGCACATCGACTGCCTGCACGATCCCCAGCAGCGTGGGCAGGATCAGCTCGGGGTCGAGCAGCTCAGCGTTACCCTGCAGGTCGATCATATCCTGCGGTGTGACGGGCGCCGCGCCCGTCGCGGTCAGAGATTGCAACACACGATCGATGCGTCCCTGTCGGTAGTCGGCGTACCCGAAATTCAGGTAGTAAATGCCGTTCGAGCCCGGCGGATCGGCAGGCCTGAGCTGATTGAGCGGATTATTGTCCAGCGTGACGCCAATCGGGTCATTGTTGGCATTGGCAATGTAACCCGAATCGGGGTTGACGACATGCGGCAGCTCGTCCGCGGGCATGATCTCGAAGGGAATCGCCTGGTTCGGCTGCGGATTGCTGACTGGCGCCCACTCGTGGTTGAGCGCGCCGGTGCCGTCGCGGATGAACCACGGCGGAATACCGCCGTCCACAGTACCGGCAGCGAGGTCAGAGCGAATGGGGTTCTCCGCGCTGGCGAAGTAGGCGATATTTCCTTCGACATCGGCGTAAATCCAGTTCTGCGATCCGACATCGAAATAAGTGAGGGCCTCGCGAAACTCGTCGATATTGCGGGCGCGGTCAATCTCGAGAATAAAGCGCGCTTCCTGGGTTGCCGCCAGCCCGGTG
Organism: Lysobacterales bacterium; assembly: GCA_041584255.1. Classification (GTDB taxonomy): domain Bacteria; phylum Pseudomonadota; class Gammaproteobacteria; order Xanthomonadales; family SZUA-36; genus JAUIBE01. Next base: position 8,839 of record JBFHEJ010000062.1, on the reverse strand, counting down.
TATTGCAACGTGAGAACCGACGTGCCGTCGAACGCCAGAATCGGGCCGTTGTTGCGCCGCGGCACCACCAGGGTGATCCCGCCCGCAAGCAGACTGAGATTGGCCCGCGTCACATTGTCCAGTTCCCCGTCACCGATATTGTTGGCGAAGTAACTCTGAAAAATGATCTTGACCGGCTCCTGCACGCCATTGTGCACGGTGGCGATTGGCAGACCGGCACCGGGCAGCGGCAGCAATACCGCCTCGTCCTGGAAGATATCGGTGACATCCATGGGATGCACGGTGGAACCCCAGCAGATCCAGTTGTTGCAGCCCTGGATAATGCCTGGAGCGCCGGCAAACTGAACACCGCTTACCGAATAGCCGGCGTCGCCCAGGTCGTACACCAGGTTGGATTCGTGGAAGGTCGCCGGGGTGTCGAGGGCCAGGTGCGGGTCGTTGGCGACCATCGGATAACCGCTGTCGGTGTGTTCCCCGCTGACCGCCCACTCATTGCTGCCCTTGACCCGCTCGAGGGGCTTGAGCGCTGCGCGCAGGAAATCGGAAGCCGCGAATTTTTCGCGCGCCTGCAGCGCCAGGTTCAGCGTGGTTTCCTCGATTTGCGGCAAAGCAGCCGCGTCGACGGCCAGTGGCTTGGGTGATGAATTTCCAGCCGCCTCGGTGGACGTCTGGCCAATCCCGCCAATAGTCGCGAGGAAATTCGGCACCGTCACGCGGCCGTCGCGCGGCTGCGTGCGAAAAACATCCAGGGCGTAAAGCGCGGTGCCGTCGAAGCCGACGATGTTACCGACGGCCTGGTAGGTGGCGATATCGATGGTGGACTGGATGTCGAGGTCGAAGGAGAGGTTGAAGGCCAACAGCTTAGCGTAAGCGAGACTGTCGACCGGTGACCACGGCGGGACGCTGGAAAGTTCGAGTCCGACATACTCAGGCGGCAGTGGATTTCTGTTCAGCCAGGCATTCACCCCGTTGGCATAGGCCTGGAGGATGCCGTTGGTCTTGCCGTCCAGGATCTTCCATGAGTCGTACGCCGCCCGGCGCAGACCGAATGTCCGCAACTGCACGTCTGTGCCGAGCGCCGGTGGCCCGACGATTTCAGCCAGCCGGCCGGAAGCGAGCCGCCTGAAGTAGTCCATCTGGAAAAAGCGGTCGCGTGCATGGATGTAGCCCTGGACGAACGCGACATCTTCCTCGCTCTTGCCGATGATGGTCGGGATACCCAGTGCGTCTTCGTAGACCGTTACGGTGTCTTTCAGACCGGGAAAGTTGAAGTCTTCAGCCACAACAGCCGGCGCGGCCGCGAAGCTGAAAAGAACGATGAGTAAGGGCAAGAGACGAGAAGAATCGTTGCGGAATTCAATCAGGCTGGTTCTTGTCATGGGCTTCCCCGAGTGGCGAATAAGGGCTGTTTAGGGCTGAACGTACGCTACCGTCCGGTATCGCCCTAAGAATATACCGCGGAGAAGAAAACGTCACCTTGACCCAGGACAGTCGAACCGTTCGCTTAAAACACGTCGCTGAGGGCGCAGAACGGAATCAACTTTGGCGTCTATCGCGTTAATAATCGAGGCGCAGTTGCCTGGCACTCGCGGCTAAAGCCGCGCCAACCACACTTGCCTACGATGACGATTCGCCGTCCTCTTCGGCCAGGAGATCTTCCATGCGCTTGTTTACGGCGTCGAACTTGTAGAGCGGAATCTGGTACGCCCACCCTTCCGCGCGCTGAGAAATCGCCTCGGCCGCCTCGCTGCCGGACGCTTCGAGTCGCAGCCACCGATGTTCTTCGTCGGCGGTCAGCCAGGCGCGGACCTCGAGGCCGGCCTCGGTCTGCATCGTCAGCTCGATGGCGTCTTCCCAGGCCACGTCGGTCATCGGCACGACAGCGTCCAGGGTGAGGCCGGACAGGACCGAGGCGAGCTGGTTGATGGTCCAGGCCGAGCGGGTTTCACGACCCTCGGGACGATTGACGAGGGTGAAATCCGTCACCTCGGTCGAGTCCCGTTGCACCAGGATTTGCTCGCCGTCGGCATGGCGGATGGTGACGGATAGCACATCATCGTCGGAAATATCGACGATCTCACTCTCGAGCCAACCGGACGCGGCGAGTGGCAGCGTTATGGCGCGGTCCACCAGGACGCTCCTGGCCTCATCCTGCAAGCGAAGATACTGCCCCTCGCGGCCCTGGGCCCGATTGCCAACAATCACGGCCGGCAGCGCTTCATTGCCCGGAAACTCGATCAGGCGGCTGTCCGCGCCTTCCTGCATCGGGTCTTCCACCCCCAAACGATGGTAGAACTCGGGATTCGCGGTTTTCTCCTCGACCACCTCGGCCTGCGACAGATCAGCCAACAGCGGGCGGAGCACGCTCCAGTCAGCAGGGTAGTCGTACGATTCACGGACCACCCAGCCGCGCTCTGAACGCTCCAGCGTGACCGTTTCGGCGCCGCCGTTAGAACTGATTCGAACCAGGGCCAGATCGTTCACGACCTCATTCAACCGGGGAATGAACAAGGTGGATTCGATCGAGGCGTCCCGCCCGGTCCTGGAAGGCACCAGGAAAACCGCGAGCGCCACCAGGGCGGTTATAACCAGCAGAATGGAAAAATGTCGCTTACTCATGACCCTGCATCGGCTTCATGCGGCTGTCGCGCCCGCTGGCGGCGCCGCAAGGAGAAAAATAATGCCACCATCATTACCAGCGCGGGAACAAGGCCGATGTTGATCAGCTTCAGGCGCGTGCCGAGCTTTTCGATATCGCTCCGCAGGTCGTGTTGCACCTGGCGCAGCTCCTGGCGGATTTCCAGCTTGCGCTGCATGAATCGATCCACTGCTTCCTGTTGCTCCGGGCTCAGAACCAGGAGATCGTCGTCGCCCTTGGCCGCCTGCAGCTCGGTCAGCTTGCGTTCCGTCTCGGCCAGTTCTTCCTGCAGGCTTTGCTCGGTCGCCCGGTACTGCATCTCGGCATCGGCTTGCAGCGCCTCGACTCTTTCGAAGGGTCGGTTCGAACTGGCGCGGGTCCGGATGCTAATCAGATCCTGGTTTCCAAGCATGTTGTCGACGGCGTTGATGGCCAGGGAACCATTGTCGGCAAACGGCTGGAGTAAAGACTGGCCGAGGAAGTTCTGTTTTTGAACCCACAGCCTGTCGGCCAGCATGTCGGCGTCAGCGAATAGAAGTACATTGATGCCGCCTTCGACCGATTCGGCCCGGTGGTTTTCTTCGTCGAAACCCTCAGGGGGCGACTCAAAGGCACTGGCTGCCGGCCCGCTGAGCCGGGCGCCCAGCGTGTAGCGCTCGCCGGTGGGACTGAAATCGTCGAGCAGGTCGGCCGGGTTGGTCAGGAATCGAAAACGCGAGGCATCCACTGGTGCCGCGTTTTCGCTGGTCTGAATCAGCGGCTGCAGCGAAGTCGTCGCGCCCTCGGACAGGTCGAGCCAGCCAGCCGAGGTCAGATTCACGACCTCCAGGTCCGCGCTGACGATATCGTCCTGGTCAAGGCCGCCGACCGGGACCGAGAGGATTCCGATGTGGCGTGAAGTGCCCGAGCCGATACCATACTGGAGATCGCCCAGCACGCGGCTGTTGTCGAATTCGATGCCCCAACTTTGGGCCAGCGATCCCAGCGTCGATGCGCTGCCAGCGGACATGCGGGCCATCGGGTCGTTGGGATCGCCGCGGTCCGCCTCAGCGAACGGATCGACGAAGACGATCGCGCGTCCCCCGCCAAGCACGAATTGCTCTACCTGGTACTGCAGGCTCTCGGAGAGATCCCTCGGGTGGACCATGAAGAGCACGTCGATGTCTTCGGGCAGTTCGCCACCGGCCGGGTCGATGGTGCGCACGTCAAAGAGTTGCTGGAGCTGGTCATAGACCACCCAGGCCTCGCGCATTGACTGTGTCGCGGGATCGAACCCGGGGGTCATTGGCAAGCTGGACAACAGACCGACGGTACGCTTGCTGGGCGTACCGAGTGTGTAAACCATCTTGGCCAGGTCGTATTCGAGGAATTGTTCCTTGGAAGCCTGCAGGAATGGCATGGCCTGTATGTCATCGAAAGCGTTGGTCCCGGCAACGCCAAAATAAAGCGTTTCGCCGCCGGCGCCCACGGGCACTCCCTGCAGCCCGTATGCAGCGGCCTGGTCTTCCTCTTCGGAAAACGGCTTGGGATCGACGATTCTCACCTCGAGTCGCCCATTGCTGCGGGTGGCGAATTCCTGCAGCAGTTCCTCGACCCGGCGGGCATAGCTGCGAATCTGCGGCAGATCGCGGCTGGCGTCCTCCGAGAAGAACAGGTAGAGGTTTACGGGCTCCTGCAACTCCTCCAGGATGTTGAGCGTACCTTCACTCAGCGTGTAAAGCCTGTTTTCAGTCAGGTCCAGCCGCAGCCCGGTGAGCAGATTTCCGGACAGCATGACCAGCGCACCGAAAATGACCACCAGGAGCAGCAACGAGCTGTAAGCATAGGTTTTGCTGCGCGCGGCGACAGTTTGCGGTTTTTGGATTGTCGGTGTTTGAGTCTGTTCGTTCATGGCACGGGCTAATCTGCTTTCTTGATGTCCAGGACGATGGTGTTGGCGATCATCCAGAAGACGATGACCAAGGCGAAATAAACGACGTCACGGATGTCGATGACGCCCTTGGATATGGCCGCGAAGTGCGCCAGGAAACTGAAGTCGGCGATGGCGTCAAGCATGGCCTGAGGGGCCCACCCGGCAAACAGGTTCATCACCATCGGCAGGCCGCTGAGCAGGAAACCGAAACACACCACCACCGAAATGATGAAGGCCACGACCTGGTTGCGGGTCAGGGCCGAAATACACGAACCTATGGCCAGGAAGCCGCCGGCCATCAACCAGCTGCCGATATAGGCGGCGGCGATGGCGCCGTTGTCGGGTGACCCCAGGTAGTTGACCGTCAGCCAGGTCGGGAACGTCAGTACCAGCGCCAGCCCGACGAAAAACCAGGCGGCCAGGAATTTTCCTGCGACGGCCTGCCACGTCGTGATCGGCAGCGTCAAGAGCAACTCGATGGTCCCTGACCGCCGTTCCTCGGCCCACAACCGCATCGAAATGGCCGGGACCAAAAACAGGTAGAGCCATGGATGAAACTGGAAGAACGGCGCCAGGTCCGCAATGCCGCGATCGTAGAACGAACCGATATAGAAGGTGAACACCCCGGCCAGGACCAGGAAAATCACGATAAACACCCACGCAACCGGGGTGGCGAAATAGCCCGTCAATTCGCGCCTTGCCACGGTCGAAATCGCATTCATGCCGCTCACGGCCTGTCCTCCCTGGTGACCTGCCTGAACACTTCGTCCAGGCGCCCTTCCTCCAGCCGCAAGGCGTGGACATTCCAGCCATTCTCACGGACCGCGGCGGAGACCACTTCGAGCAACGAACTGCCGTTGGACGGAAACACGGTCAACTCCCCATCGCGCAGTTCCACCTTGCGCGCGCCCGGCAGTTCACTCAGGCGACTGGCGACTTTCTCCGGCTCATCAACGACCAGCGTCACGGCATTGTGGTATCGCGAGCGGGCTGTCAGACCATCCGGCGTGTCGTCCACCAGCAAGCGGCCATCCGAGATGATCATGGCGCGATTGCAGACCGCCGATACCTCTTCGAGGATGTGCGTGGAGATAATAATGATCTTGTCACTCGCCATCTCGCGAATCAGGTCACGGACCTCGTGTTTCTGGTTGGGATCGAGCCCGTCGGTCGGTTCGTCGAGAATCAGGATGGCAGGGTCATGCAGAATGGCCTGGGCCAGCCCGACGCGGCGTTTGAAGCCTTTGGAAAGGGTTTCAATGGTCTGCTCACGGACATCCCTCAAGTTCAGGCGCTCGATGGCCTGCTCAACCCTGGACGCGGCTTCCCCGCTCTTGAAGCTGCGGGCCCGGGCAACGAACTGCAGGAATTGCTTCACGGTGAGCTCGCCATATCCCGGCGCACCTTCCGGCAGATAGCCGATGGCCTGGCGTGCCGCCAGGGAATCGCTCACGATGTCGTGCCCGTTGATGATCGCGGTGCCGGAAGTCGGGGTGATGAAGCCGGTCAACATTTTCATCGTGGTCGACTTGCCAGCGCCGTTTGGACCCAGAAACCCAAGCACCTCTCCGGATTCGACGCTAAAGCTCAGATTGTCGACGGCCTTGAGGTTTCCCCAGTGTTTGCTCAGAGACCGTGCCTCGATCCTCAGTTCACTCATGGGCAATCACCCTTCTGATCATTTCGACTCCTCGACGAATTGTAGTGACGAAAATTATTCTGGGATCTGCCTCCCCGAGCAGGCGATCTGCTATCTCTGGCCGCTCGCCGATTTTTCAAGTCTGAAAACGCGATCCTCGCGCCCGCCTTTCTAATTTCGCAGTTTCCCTGTATCTTCTCCCGGCCCGCACGCCAATTAAATCCGATTCCTTGAACTTCACAGAATTCGACAAGCTGCCCCAATCTCTTCTGGAACTGCCGGCGTCAGCATTGCACCAGGTGCTGGACGGACCGAGCCTGATCCATGTCGAAGGTCACCGCAAGCAGCCGCTGGTCGTGGGCATCCTGCAGCATGGCAACGAGGACACCAGTTGGGAAGCCGTTCGCCGCCTGCTCAAGAGTCATTACCAGTTCGACCGGCTGCCACGGTCAATGTTGCTGTTCATCGGCAACGTCGAAGCTGCGCGCCACCGCGTGCGACGACTGGACGACCAGCCGGACTTCAATCGGTGCTGGCCGGGTGCATCAGCGATGGACCCTGCCGCGGTGCGAATGTTCCACAAGCTGATGGACCGGATACTGCAGTACGACCCCTGGGCCTGCATCGACATCCACAACAACACGGGGCTCAATCCGCATTACGCCGCCATCAACCGCGTGCGCCCCGATCATCTTCGCCTGGCGAGTTGTTTCGCCCCCAAGGTCGTTTACTTCACCCGCCCGGCAGGTACCATGAGCCATGCATTCAGCCGCCATATTCCGTCGTCCACGCTGGAATGCGGCCAGGCCGGCAATGTGCACGGGACCGACCACACCATGGCCTTCCTCGAGACACTTCTTCATATCGACAACCTGGCGACACTGGCGCTGGACCCGGAGGAGGTGCAGTTGTATCACATGCGCGCGACCGTAACGGTCCCGGACGATGTGTTGTTCGGTTTCGGCTCGGTGCCGGTCGATCTCTCCCTGCGGGACGACCTGGACAGCCTGAACTTTCAGGAACTACCATCGGCCACGCCAATTGGCAGGGTATTGAACGGCAAGGAGCGGCCGATTCGCGCAGTCGACATCCGCGGGCGAGACGTCACGCCCTATTACTTTTCCGTGGTCGATGAAGACCTGGTGACGGCCCGCTCCGTGATGCCGTCCATGCTCACGCTCGATCGCCGCGTCATTCGGCAGGATTGCCTGTGCTACCTGATGGAGCGGCTCGCCTACGAGGTCAGCGAGGACTTCTACGAAGCAGATCCGCTGCCGGACAGCATCCCGCGTGTGTCCAACCCCGGCGGGCCTGGCAGCGGCTGAGGCGGTTTGCGGAATGCTCATTTAAGACCAGGGAGTTCCTCGAAGCAGACGCAGGCCAAAGGCGACGTAGGGCAGGCAATGGAGGGCGAACGCTCTCGCCGAAAGGCGAAACAAGGAGTCCGCAATGCCGCAGCCCGTGAAGGGCGAGAAGCGTCGTAATCAGGAGCCGACGCCGTGGCGTGACTTCTTTCACTGGTGATGCGCACCCGCAAATCCCACAGTATGAACCTCAGAGGAGAAAAGCACGGGTCAGAGCAGAGGAACAACCATGAGCATGTGGACCGCCATCGCACTAATCACCATTGCCTGCATAGCCGGTGAGGCCTTCAGGCACCACACACGCAGCAAAACGCAGGGTGGTGGCAAGCAGTTCGACGAAGTGAATGAACGAGTGGACCACCTCGAGGCCGAATTGCGCGATCGAATCGAAACGCTTGAGCGCATCGTCACCGACCGCCGGGAAGACCTCAAGCGCCAGTTCGATTACATCGACAAAGCCTCGTAATCGATTCGTGAGCAGTTAAATCAGGCCAAGCTCAAAGGCCTTGAGCACGGCGCGCGTTCGATCGCGGACCCCCATTTTCGAGAGAATATTGGACACGTGATTCTTGACCGTGCCTTCGGCCACGCCCAGTGAATTGGCAATTTCCTTGTTGCTGTAACCGCCCGCCATCAGCCTCAGGATTTCGGTTTCCCGATCGGTCAGGGGGTCAGGCCGGTCAAGGCTCGAAAAGTCGGTCTTCATTTCGCCCAGGCCCTTGAGCAGCCGCTGGGTCACTGCCGGTTTAACGATCGATCCGCCCCGGGCGACGGTCTTCACCGCATCGACCAGTTCGGCCAGTGCCACATCCTTGAGAAGATAACCACGGGCCCCGGAGCGAATGCCCGCGAGCACCAGTTCGTCGTCGTCGAAAGTCGTGAGGATAATCGTGGGCGGCAGGCTGCCCTCCGCTGAGAGATGCTGCAACACGTCGAGTCCTGACATCCCGGGCATGCGCATGTCGAGCAGGACCACGTCCGGTTCCATCTCGGGAATCAGGCGGATCGCTTCGGCTCCATCGGCGGCCTCACCCAGCACCTCGATTTCCTGGGAAAGCTCGAGCAGGCTGCGTACGCCTTTTCGTACCAGGTTCTGGTCATCAACCAGCATCACTCTGATCATTTCATTACTCCGTGACTTTGGCCGCCGACGCCGCGCGCCTGGCCGGCTTCGCGCCCCCATCCTCGATCTGTCGTTCCATCGTGTCCGACTGCAGCGGCACCCAGGCACGCAGGGCAAAGCCCTTGCCCGCCGCCGTGATTACGTCGAGCGTCCCACCGAGTGC
>JBFHEJ010000061.1:0-10118 GCA_041584255.1 Lysobacterales bacterium | reverse complement strand
GCCCCCGGCGACCACAGAATCCTCGACGTATTCGGCGAAAGCGTCATCCTGTTGCGTAACCAGCAAGGCGAGCTGCGCGCCTTCTACAACGTCTGCCGCCACCGCGGCGCCCGCCTGTGCGCGCGCCCCGGCGAGGACCAGCCGATATTGAAAGGCGGCATCGGCAAAAGGGTTATCACCTGTCCTTACCACGCCTGGACTTACGACCTCGACGGCCGACTCATTCGCGCGCCGCATATGCCGGAAGGCGACGGCGTCGATGCCGACGGCATTCAGCTTCATGCGGTTGCAGTCACCACCTGGGGCGGCTTCGTCTTCATCAACATGACTCCGCAGGAGGCGTCCGATTTCGAGGCGCAGATGGCACCGATGACGGAAAAATGGCACCGCTACAGCCTCGCCAACCTGCGCGTGGCGCGCACCATCGTGTACGAGGCCGATGCCAACTGGAAGATCCTGTGCGAGAACTACAACGAGTGCTACCACTGCGGGCCGGTGCATCCGGAACTTTGCCGCATCGTGCCGGCCTTCCGCGAGGGCGGCGGCGCAGACCTCGACTGGGCGGGGGGAATTCCCCACCGCGCGGGCGCAGTGACTTTCACCAGCGACGGCACAACGAGACGCCGTCCCTTTCCCGATCTCAACGAGGCCGAACAGACCAGGCATTTCGGCGAGCTGATTTTCCCCAATCTGTTCCTGAGCCTGTCCTGCGATCATGTCGCGGCCTTCATTCTCGCCCCCGAGGGGCCCGGGCGCTGCCGCGTGGAGTGCCTGTTCCTGTTCGAGCCCTCGGAGATGGAAAAGCCGGATTTCGATCCTTCCGACGCCGTCGATTTCTGGGATCTCGTCAACCGCCAGGATTGGGCCATCTGCGCGCGTGTCCAACAAGGCATTTCATCGCGCGTCCACAAGGTCGGGCTGTGCTCACCGATGGAGGACTGGACGCTGGACGTGCGCCAATACGTCACCGACCGCATCGGCAAGTACGTTTCAGAGACGCCCTGATCTTAGGCCGCGGACTCAAGAGGCAAGCGGACATTCCGTTGCCGAGCGATCACCAGCCGGGGTACGCGGGGCCCGGCGGAAACTCGGTGATGGGCGTGTCGCGGAAGTAGGTGTCGGGGGAATCGCTGTCGAGGTTGCGGGCGTAGAGGTGGCCCGAATGAACCGCGTGGACGATGGCGCCCGGCGCCAGTGCATCGCCGATGCGCTCCACGCTCTTGATGCCCGCATCGGCAAATTCGGCCTCGCGCGCCAGCATATCGTGATAAATCCCGTCGTTCGGCTGACGGTGGCCCACGATCACCACCGAGCGGGCCGGCACGGTAGTGGGTGCGCCCGTGAAAATATGCTCCAGGCGTGCTTCGCCGCTGTCGAAGTCTTTCAAAAGCGCCAGGGTCGTCACGCCCACGCCCCGCTCAGCCAGGGCCTGGTGCACAAACGGCAGCTCGTTGGTCATGATGGTCCACGCCGAAGCGTGGCCCGCCGGGGTGGCGTAATGCACTGCCAGACCCTGGTCCGCCAGGTGCTCGGCGAGCAGCCCGCCCAGGTAGTAATTGTCGAAGTCATACACCAACACCGGACCCCCGGGCACAACGCCCGCGGCGATATCATCGGGCGTATACACCCCTTCCCGATCCAGTGGCGCCACCGGAATCTCCAGCGAGGAGTACAGGCGCCGTGTCCAGCGCGCGCCGGTGGCCAGGACGAGGTGGGGGTGCTCGATGGCCAGGAGGTCGTCGGCGTCCATCGAACTGCCCGGATAAAGCGAGACATTCTCCATCTGGCGCAAGGCATTGAGGCGGTAGTCCACCACCCGACCCCAGCTTGCCAGTCCGGGAAGCCGGGTCTCGAACAGCAGCCGTCCGCCCAATTCATCGCGGGCCTCGGCGATGGTCACCGGGTAACCGCGCCGGGCGAGTGCAAGCCCCGCCTCCAGCCCCGCCGGACCGCCGCCCACGATGAGCACGGGATCGTCGCTGCCGGCGGGTTCAATACGCTCTGGGTGCCAGCCGCGGCGCCATTCTTCACCAGCCGTCGGATTCTGCGTGCAACGCACGGGGACCCCGTCGTGCCAGCTCGAAATGCAGATGTTGCAGCCGATGCACTCGCGAATATCGTCCTCCCGGCCTTCGCGGATCTTGTTGGGCAGGAACGGATCGGCGATCCCCGGACGCGCGCCGCCGATCAGGTCGAGCACGCCGCGCGTCACTTGCGACACCATGGTGTCGGGTGATGTAAACCGCCCCACCCCGACCACCGGGCGGTCGGTCATGGTCTTGACGAAATCGATGGTCTGCTCATGCGAAGCCTCGGGCCGAAAGCGCGAGGCGCCGCAGTCGGTGGGGCTGGAATCCATCTTGACGTCCCACAGGTCGGGGAGGTCCTTCATCAGTGCCACCACCTCGTGCCCCTGCGAAGCGTAGTGATCGCTGGGGCGCTGTCGCAGTTCCTCCAGGCTGATCCGCAGCGCCACGCCGCAATCCGCGCCCACGGCCTCCCTGGTGGCTTCCAGGAGCTCCTGGACGAATCTCGTCCGGTTCTCTACCGAGCCGCCGTACTCATCGCTGCGCTGGTTGTATTCCTCCAGCAGAAACTGATAGCCGAGGTAACCCATGCCGGCGTAAACGTAGACGATATCGAAGCCCGCCTGTCGCGCCCGGCGGGCGGCGTTGGCCTGCCAGCGCACCACGTCGCGAATATCGCCCCTGGTCATCGCCCGCGGGCGGTGGTTGCCCATGAAGCCGACATGCGTGGCGGCCCATGGAATGCCGGACGGGGCATACGGCGCGATGCGGGATGTGCGGTTCATCACCGAGCCGCCGCCGTGCCAGATCTCGATGGCCGCCAGTGCGCCGTGGGCGTGCACCGCCTCGGTCATCAGCGCATGAGCGCGCACGTCATTGTCGTCCCACAACCGTCCGAACGGCAGTGGACTGTCGTCACAGGACGGATGGGTGGAAACCGCACCGGTGGAAACCACACCCCAGCCGCCCTCGGCCTTGGTGGCCCGGAAAGCCGCGCGCACGCGCGGATTGGCCTCGGTCATGCCGCTGGCGTGGGGCACCTGGTAAAAGCGGTTGGGGGCCGTCACGGGGCCGATCTGAACCGGGTCGAACAACACCCGGTACTTGGGCTTGCACTGCTCCAGATCGCTCATCCTGTCAGCCCCTCAGACCCGAAGCCCGGATGACCGCAGCCAACAGGTCCGGATCGCCGGTGGTCATCAGGTTGACGCCCGAGACCCCGGGAATGGCGCGAATTTCGTTCATCAGCCCGGCGCAAATTGCGATGCCTTCGGCCCGCGGGTCGCTGGCATTCTCCAGCCGATCGATCACGGCCCTGGGAATCTTGGAATCGCTGTACTGCTCCTTGAGCCAGCGGGCGGTGTTCGCCGACGGCAGTGGGGTCAGGGACACCAGCACGGAATACTCCCAGGTCTTCTTGAGGTCGATCAGCCGCGCCATCCAGCGCTTGAGGATATCGACGTTGAAGCACAACTGGGTCTGCAGGAAACGGGCGCCGGCCCTGGCCCGCACGCTCAGCGATTCGGCGCGCCACTCCGGTTTGGGATGAAACACCTTGGCGCCGGTGCCGATAAAGAAAAACTCCTCCGGCCGCGCCCCTTCCTCCTCGTTGATCTCGTTGGCCATGGCAATCAGGTCGCGCCCGCCGATGTCGAACACGGTGCTGCCGTGCAGCTTGTTCTTCTTGATCACGCGGCGGCCACGGGTCAACAGCAGGGACGTCACACCCAACGCCCGGCAGCCCAGCAGATCGCTGTACAGCGCCACGCGGTTGCGATCGCGGCAGGTAATAATGGGCACCGGGTCGACGCCCTCGTCCAGCAACAGGCTTGAAGCCGCCAGTGCCGACATGTGCATCCAGGCCGGTGGATTGTCACTGACCTGAACGCCGTCGACCAGGGGACCCAGGAGGCCAGCCTGGCGCCGGACATCATCGGCCCGCGTGGCGTGGTTGAGCGTCAGCTCAGCGGAAATAGTGAACGCGTCCGACTGGACGGCCTGGCGGAATGTTCTTGTCATGGCACCCTGCAAAAAAGCCGGCCGTGGTGGACAGCGTCACCACGGCCCTGACTCGAATTACAGGACAATAATGCCTAGTTCGGAGTGAACTTGTACAGCCGGTTGCTGGTGCAATCGAAGATATCTTCGAAATTGCTCTCAATCGCCTCCATGGCCGCCTTGCCTGTGTCTGAATCCAGGTACTCTTTGACCGCGGCGTAGGCCGCCAGGCTTGGATAGCGGTCGACGAAGTAGAAAATCTCCTGGTCGCCAACGATTGATTCCGCAGTCGCACTGCTGACCTCGCCGACATCGGTGGCCCCATTGACGTGCTTGACCCATTCGGAATTGGCCGCATGCACGGCTTCAATTTCCTTGCCCTCATTCAACTTGCAGGTCCAGACCTCGTCGACGTGTGATGCGGCGAAGGCGGATCCGGCGAAGGCACATCCCATTACAAGCACTACGAAGCGCATTAGTTTATTCATCGATCTTCTCCCTGGGTGTAGTGGTTAATGCCGCTTGAATATAGGTGAGCACCGCGGACTCTGCTTGATTTGAATAAGCCCACCGTCGAATCGCCGGAGCGCGGCGCCTACAGGGCAAACCCTCCCATACGCTAAACTCACCTGTATGCCCAACGCCATCGACCTCAACTGCGATCTCGGTGAAGGATTTGGCCGTTACGCCATGGGCGATGATGACGCCATGCTGGACATCGTCACCTCGGTCAATGTCGCCTGCGGCTTTCACGCCGGTGATCCCGACATCATGGCCGAGCGCGCCGCCCAGACTCTGGAAAAAGGCATCGTCCTCGGTGCCCACCCGAGTTTCGATGACTTGCGCGGCTTTGGCCGAAGACGCATCCATGGCATCCCGAACAGTGAGCTCAGGAACCTGATCATCTACCAGGTTGGGGCGCTGCAGGGGCTCGCCCGCTCCGTTGGCCAGGCCGTCAGCCACGTGCGCGCCCACGGCGCCCTGGGCAACATGACCGACGAAGACCCGGAGATGGCCGGTATCCTCGCTGACGCCGTCGCGGCCCTCAATTCTGATCTGGCGTTAATGACCATGGCGGGGTGTGCTGCCGATGTGGCCGGACAAGCCGCTGGACTCAAAGTGGCACGCCAGGCATTTGCGGACCGGGCATACAACGACGACGGAACCCTCGTTTCTCGCAGCCAGCCCGGAGCAGTACTGGATGACCCACAGGAGGCGGCCGAGCGAGCGCTCCGTCTGATGGAGGAAGGCACCATCCGGGCCATCAACGGTGAAGCCCTGCGGCTCGATGCCAACGTCATCTGCGTCCACGGCGACAGCCCGGCGGCGGTCAAAATGGCGGAAACCATCCGAAATACTCTTGAAAACCATGGAATCGCCGTCACGCCCTACACCCAACACGATGGCTGGACCTGAGTCGCGAATAGAGCCGCCCCCACAACTCATGGTCAGCATCTGTAGGAGTGGCTCAAGCCGCAATTTCGGACCTCAATGACCGCACCCACCCTCAAACCTGTCGCCGACGCGGCCATCCTGGTCGAATTCGAAAACCGCATTGCCGCGGAGGTCAATGACCGGGTCCTGGCCCTGCTGGCGGGGGTCAACGAAGCCGCTATTGAAGGCGTCATCGAGGCCGTTCCTGGCTACCGCTCATTGCTGGTGTATTACGATCCCCTGCACTTGGCGTACGAAGACATCGCCGGCCGCCTGGAGCGACTGGCGGCGTCCCCGACAGCCAGTAAACCGGGAGGCCGACGTTGGCAGGTGCCGGTATGGTACGACGGGCGCGGCCGGCGAGATGTCGAGCGCGTGGCCACGCACAATGGCCTGAGCGAACACGAAGTTATCGACATTCACAGCGCCACCGTCTATCGCGTCTACCTCGTCGGATTTGCCCCGGGATGGACCTTCCTCGGCGGTCTCGATGAGCGCCTGCACACGCCACGGCTGGACGATCCGCGCGCCGAAGTCCCCGCCGGCAGCATCTCGATTGCCGGCCAGCAGGGCCTGATCTGCGGCCCCGCCATGCCGAGTGGCTGGAATCTGCTCGGCCTGACACCTGAACGCACCTGGGCGCCGGACCGCGATGAACCCTTTTTCATCGAGCCCGGCGACGAGGTCGAATTTCGCCGCATCGATGAAAAGGAATTCAAGGATTTGCAAGGTCGCGTCGCTGGCGGCGAACGCGTCAGTCACCCTGTAGGAGCGGCTTCAGCCGCGAGCTTGGATAAATGAGCGAAGTGGCCGGCCTTCTGGTCCAAAAAATCACCCCCCTGTGCCAGCTCCAGGACCTGGGCCGGGCCGGTTACCAGCGCTTCGGCGTCAGCCGCTCGGGTGCGATGGACCCCTACTCCCTGCGCCTCGCCAATATCCTGGCCGGCAACCCGCAGGGCGAAGGCTGCCTCGAATTCGCACTGGCCGGGGCGGTATTCGAGGTCACCGCCAAACGCCTGCACTTTGCCTTCGTCGGCCATTTTCCGCTGCTGATCAACGACGAACCGTTTCCCGCCAACGCCAGCTACACCCTGGCCGGCGGTGAGCGTATCGAGATCGTGGCCACCGACGGAGCCAGGGGTACGCACGGCTACCTCGCGGTGTTAGGTGGCTTTGCCGCCGAGCGGCAGCTCGGCAGCCTTTCCACCCACCTTCGCAGCGGCATTGGCACCGGCCTTGTGGGAGCGGCTTCAGCCGCGACTTCCTTGCCGGCAGGAGCGGCGTTTCGCCGCGACCCACGCATTGGCCGCACGCTGCCCGTGCGCCGCGCAGAGGCGCCGGTGACCGCCGAGCGCCAACTCCCTGATTCATTCCGGCGCCGACCGGCTGACACCATCCGCGCCGTTCCAGGCCCGCAAACGGATCAATTCAGCGATGCTGAACGCGCCCGCTTCTTCGACACCAATTGGCGCATAGACAGCCATTCAGACCGCATGGGCTACCGCCTGGCGGGCGCCACCATCGCGGCCGAAAACGCCGGCAGCATGATCTCCGAGCCGGTCAGTCCCGGCAGCGTGCAAATCCCCGCCGGCGGCCAGCCCATTGTCCTGATGCCCGACTGCGGCACCGTGGGCGGCTATCCCAAGATCGCCACCGTGATCAGCGTGGATCGGGGGCGGCTGGGGCAGTTGAAAACCGGCACTCTCTTCAGGTTTTCACCGACCGATGTAGAATCGGCGCAACGGTTCAGCCGTGGTGAAGCCGCTATCCTCGACAAATTGAGCAGCCAGTTTTCCAATGCCTGAAGCGCCTCAACCCCGGGCAAACCAGGCGTCCACCGCACGAGCAAAGCGTTCGGGCGCGCCCGAATCCATGCGCAGGTACAACGCCGGCTCGATCAACTCGGCTTCCATCACGCGAAAATCGTCGTCATCGTCGCGCACGAGATCAATGCGCGCATACAGCAGGGTTTCCGGGATGACGGTGGCCACGGCCGCCATGGTCTGGTCCGCCCTCTGGCGAAGCCGGCCCTCGGCGTTGATGGCCGCGAGTGAGGAACCACGCTCTTCCTGCGAGCGAAACTCGCCTTCGGCGGGAGTCTTGAGAATGCCGTGGGAATAATGCTCATTAAAGTAGAAAAGGGAATACTCACCCTCGCCGATGACATGTGACATGAAAGGCTGGACCATGAAGGGCCGGCCGTTGTGTACCGCAGCGATCCTGCTCAGCCGCTCGCAGTCTGCGTTGCGACCCACGCGGAATGCGTCATCACCGCAGGCCCCAATCACCGGCTTGATAACGAGCTCGTCGCTGCCAAGCTCATCCAGCAGCCCGGTGAAGTCCTCCGCTTCGATTGAGTGGCCCCAGATCGTCGGCACGACGGGAACCGCTTTCGCCTGCAGGTCCTTTAAATAGGTCTTCTCCAGATTCCAGCGCACGATGCCCAGCGGGTTGGCGAGCCTGGTGCCGCTGGCGTCGATCGCCTCGAGCACCCGGACAAACGCCTCCGAATGGGCCTGGTAGTCCCACGGTGAGCGAATGATCACGGCGTCGAATTCATCCCACGGCGTCGTGGTCTGACGCCAGGAAGGCCACGACACGCGCCAGCCCAGCTTGGCCAGTGGCTCGTGGGCCAGTTCGTCGTCGATGACGAAACCGGTGGGATCGTCGAGGGTGAGGAAAGCGCAGTGTTTCAAGGCAATGCCGAAGTAAAGTTCATCTATTGGGCGACTGAGTGCGATAGACTATAGCGTCAATGAGGGTAATGTGGGCTCGGATGGCAGCAAGGATAATGGGGAGCCCCCAATAAAGCGATGGACCGTCCGCTCAAGGAAACCGTTTACACGCCAGATTCCGAATTGCTCAGCTTCGGACGACTGCTGCGCGGAATGGGTCGTGATCTGTCGGCTTCGCGCGAATTGGCCTGGCGCCTGCTGGTGCGCAACATCAGCGCGCAGTACCGACAATCGCTGCTGGGTTACGCCTGGGCCTTCGTACCGCCCATCTTCACAACGTTGATTTGGGTATTCCTGCGATCTCAGAGCGTATTCGAGGTGGCCGATACCGGCATGCCTTACCCCGTGTTTGTACTCACGGGGACCGTATTGTGGGCAACCTTTACCGAGTCCCTAAACAACCCGCTGCAGATGGTCACACAGAACAAGTCGATGCTGACCAAGATCAACTTTCCGAGAGAAGCCCTGATTCTTGCCGGCGTCGGCGAAGTTCTGTTCAACTTCATCATTCGCGCAACATTGCTGGTGTTCGTGATCTGGTGGTACCAAGTGCCGCTGCAGAGCAGCATGCTGTTGGCGCCAGTTGGCATTGTTGCCCTGATTCTCTTCGGAATCACCGTTGGACTGCTGCTCACGCCACTTGGCATGCTCTACCACGATGTAGGACGAGCGCTGACATTTGGCACGCAAATCCTGTTCTTCCTTACGCCGATCATTTACCCCGTTCCCCAGGCATCGTTCGCGGAGATCATTGTCAAGTTGAACCCGGTAACCCCGCTGCTGGACACAGCCCGCGGCTGGTTAATCGTTGGTGATGCGGGTCTCTTGCCCGCCTTCTGGCTGGTCACCGGTCTCAGCCTGCTGTTCTTCATGATCGGCTGGGTGATGTACCGCATCGCCATGCCGCATCTCATCTCGCGCATGAGCGCCTAGGCCGGCCATGAGCGACGAAGTCCTGGTCAAGGTCGAAGGGATTTCCAAGAAATTCTGCCGCTCCCTCAAGCGCTCCTTGTGGTATGGCGTTCAGGATGTGACCAGCGAACTGCTGGGCCGCAAGGGCAGCCATGACGCGTTGCGCAAAAACGAATTCTGGGCCGTCAATGACGTGTCATTCGAACTCAGGCGTGGCGAATGCCTGGGCCTGATCGGCCCCAATGGCGCAGGGAAAAGCACCCTGCTCAAGATGCTCAACGGCCTGGTCAAGCCGGACAAGGGGCGGATCACGATGCGTGGCCGGGTTGGGGCGCTGATTGAATTGGGCGCGGGATTCAATCCCATACTTACAGCCCGGGAAAACATCTACGTCAACGGGTCAATACTGGGGTTCACCAAAAAGGAAATCGACAAGAAATTCGATGCGATTGTGGACTTTGCCGAGATCGAGGAATTTATTGATACGCCGGTTCAGAACTACAGTTCCGGGATGAAAGTGCGGTTGGGGTTCTCAATCGCAGCGCAGATGGAGCCGGATGTGCTGCTCATCGATGAAGTGCTGGCGGTTGGTGATGCCGCATTTCGAGCCAAATGCATGGCGAAAATGTACGAACAGCTCAATCGGAGTTGCGTCATTTTTGTCTCGCATTCCATGGCCCAGATCAACCGAATCTGCAACCTAGGGCTCTACATTAGGCAGGGTGAATCCACGGGGATTTTTCGTCAGGTCGCGACGGCGATTGAACAATATCTGGAGGACTACCAGTTCCCGAACACCAGCCACCTTGGCAGTGAGCGCGTCGACATTTCTAATCTAGAATTGGCGTCGGATTTACAGGGTTCGAAAGGTAACCAATTGCGCATCAATTATGGCGCTGATTTGAAATTTAGGATTGTTCTTACACCAAAAGTGGATATGCGGTGCTGCGCCTTCATGCTCGCATTTTTCGACCAGGAACTTCGAAATGTTGCTGAATGTTACTCGGGCCGG
>JBFHEJ010000060.1:0-10224 GCA_041584255.1 Lysobacterales bacterium | reverse complement strand
GGAATCCATCGCCCGGCGCGTCGTGGTGCCCGTCCTGGTTCAGTGGGGCGCGCAAGACAAGGTCACCAATCCGCAAGGGCTCGATGTCCTGAAAGTCAGCTTTGACGAATCAGAAGGTAACCTCACACCAGACTGTGGCCATTTACCGATGCTCGAACTGCCGGAGCGTTCGGCAGAGCTATTTTTGGATTTCGTCGCGCGCAAAGCGCTCGAGTGATTCTCGAAGCCGTTTGGCGTGATCATGAGAACCTTGACTCACAGTCTTTTGTTGAGGAGCGTATACTTTCGCTGGACAGCAGATCGCCGCGCATAAGAACTCAAAAGGAGACAGTCATGATCCGCAACGTAACGCTGGCCTCGCTCTTCGCCCTTCTGCTTGGCGGTGCCATGCCTCTCCAGGCACAGGATGAATCGAACGGCCCGCTGTTCATGAAGCACCTTGTCGATGAGGGTGAATTCTTCGCGCCATGGGGGGTCGGATTCGACTTCTTCACCATGGACCAGTCCTACGACATCAAGAGCCTGCAATTTCAGCTGCCCGGTGTGTCCTTGCCGGACGCGTCACTGCTCGACATCGATAACGACGTCGATCATCTCGACCTCAAGTTCGACGTCTGGCTGACGCCGTTTCTCAATCTGTTCGCCATCCTCGGCCATGTCGAGGCCAAAACGGTAGTCGATTTCAGCCTGGCACCGATCACCGGCCTGCCGGTCCCCCTTAGCGAGCTGCCGATTGCCTATGACGGCACGGTGTACGGAGGCGGCGCGACCCTCATTTACGGCACAAGGGAGTGGTTTGCTGCGGTGACCACCACGGTGACCGATACCGACCTTGGCGGACAATTCGACTCCTCGGTTTCCTCCCTAGCGATTCAGCCGCGCGTTGGCTTGATTCGCGACAAGTGGCAAATCTGGCTTGGCGGCATGTATCTCGACACTGAGGAAGATCATTCCGGGACCATTGCTCTGCCAATTCCAGGGGTGCCACCCGTGCCGTTCAAAGTCGAACTCGAAACCTCGGACAAATGGAACTATGCGGTGGGCGTGGGACATACCTTCAGCCCCCGTGCCCACCTGACCCTGGAGTTTGGCTTCGGCGACCGGGATCACACCTTGTTCAACTACACCGTCAGGTTCTAGCCTGACAACGAGCCTTGCAAAGCTGGAAAGCGCTGATAGCCGTCTCACTAATCGCTCCGGGTGTCGCTTGGGGCTATGAAACGGATCAGTTCCATAATCGCCTCGAACCGCTGGAGGACTCCACCGAGGTCCTCGACGCTCGCGTCAATGAGAGTATTGCCGACATCGCCGAGAATTGGACCGATGGCCACGACAAGCTGAAGTTCGCCGCTGCGGTGTTTCACCGTGTCGGCGGCTACCACTGGGTCGACAAGATTGAGAAATGGGCCATGAAGTCGGATGAGGTCGACAGGCTCAGCACCTCGCGGCGCGATTCAATTTACAACGGACTGCCCTTTTGGGCGACCCGGGTGATCGGTTTTTTTGGGGTCGGCCCCACCATCAAGCTCAATGGTCAACTGATCGGGTCGGACAAGCTGGGACATTTCTTTTCGCAGGGTCGCAAATTCTACTTCCGCTATCTGAAATTCCAGGACGAATCGCGGGCCGCGGAGCGCTCTGCTTACACCGAACGCGCGATATTCGGGCAACTGACGACGGGGGTTTATTCAAACGCCGACCTGGTAGCGAACTACGAGGGATACCGCTTTTACCGCAGCCTGTTCGAAGACAATGTAGTGGATGGCAAGCCGGCCATCCTGACCTGGGAGGAAAACGGCTGGAGAATCCAGCGCCGTTTCACCTTTGCCGACCATGTCAACGCCTACTGGGACGAGGCGCTCAACGTCAATCATTTTGACCGGTTGCTTTATCCGCACATGAAAGACCGATTGACTGAGTTTTGCGACGACTACCAGCAGGCCCCCTCGCGATACCGCATCCGCGAAGAACAGGCGTTACTGGCACAGTACGAGCATTTGCAGCTTCGCGACACCTCGGAACTCAGGCTGGACACCCTGTGCGAGACTACTCCGGGTACCGGGACAAGCGGGCAGGTGCTGTCGGACGAATAACGACCGAATCACCGGGTGCCGCAAGCACCTGTACACCCGGGAAATTCTCCGCCAGGTATTGACGAACCTCCGCCATTTCCTTGGGCGGGATATGAACCGCCAGTTGATGCTCGGCATTCATGAATCGATCGACGACCGCAGCACCGGGTCCCGGTTGAAAAAACCAGAATGGGATGAAGGCGACATCCAGGTCCATTTCGTCCAGACCCGCCCGTGCGAAATCCTCGGGTTGCATGGCGGCGTCGCCAATATGCAACAGGCGTAATCCGCTGATTTCGACCACGTAGCCATAGTTTTGAATAGAAGCGAATTTTCCACCCCCGTGGCTGAGCCGAATCGCTCTGACACGCGCGCCGTCAGCCTCCAGGGCGATAGGAAAGTCGTATTGGGGATCGATGATCTGAAGACGCGGCGATGTTGTGACCAGGCCCCGACAACGCTCACGCATCAGGTCGAAAACCTGCGGTGACGCCGACATGCGCGTAGTGGTGCTGCGCTGCAGAAAAAGGCAGGCAAACTCCGGCTGATTGTGGTCGTGATGTCGATGAGTGGCCAGCGCCAGGTCAATGCCCTGGAACGGGCCGGTGGCCTGCCTGAACTGCTGCTCCATACCCGGCGGAAGCCCACCGTAGAGGGCGTAGGGCTCCACCACCAAACCGTCGATCATGATCCTGGCGGTACCATCGTCAATGATGACGCCCTCATTGGCCACGCGGATAACAGTGACTTCTGCGCCGGCAGCCGGTGCAGCGGCGACGAGGCAGGCAAACAGAATCGAAGCCAGAATTTTCATTTCGCTGTCCAAGTTCCTAAAAAAACTTCGGGGTGAGAATCAGGGCCGGTCCGGTCGCGCGACCGCGTAGCGAACAACCCCATACTCCGAGCCCGGCCCAGTAAACTGCATGCCGTTCTTCTCGAGCACGCGGATGGAGGACTTGAGATGGGGCAACGTTTCCGCGCTGACCTCCTTCACCTCCCGATGCGTAAACGCCCAGCCAATCAGGCGCATGGCTGCTTCGGTGGCCAGCCCCGTGTCGCGGAACTGACTGAGAATCGAATAGCCAATTTCCACCGAACCGAGGGCGTCCGGCCGCCCCTTGAAGCCGCAAAGACCAGCCAACTCGTTGCTCTCAGTAACTACGACATACCAGAATGACCAGCCCGGCATGCCAGGATCTTCGAGCTGCTTGAGCGAATATTCCATCGCCGGGCGATCATACAATTCCGGTGGCCAGTTGTCCGGAACGGTCACTTCGAGCGCCTGGCTTAACGCCTGCTGACCGAGGAGGTCTGAGGCCACGAGATTATGATTGGCGGCGATCAGGGTCAGACGCGGCGAGTTCAGGACCCGTAACCTTTGAGCAAGTGCGTCCATGCTTTACTGTCTACCTCGATGCTGTTTTCTGCCAGGGACTTCACAAGGGACCGTTGAAGTCGCTGCAGGTTTCCTTCAAAAGCGCGCTTCGCCCCTGCTTCGAAGCGGGCGCGGTCAAAGTCGACCAGGAATATGTCGTTACTGTCCTGAATAAGAATATTACGCACTGTCAGATCGGCATGCACCAAACCGGCGTCATGAAAGCGGCGAACGCAGGCACCAATAGCTTGCCAGCGATCCGCATCCAGTTGATCGAGCACGCTCTCGATGGTTTGCGTATTTGCGATCTCGAGCGTTATCAGGGCGCCGGTGTAACTCACGCCCTGGCGCTGACACAGACCCGCCACCGGTCTTGGTGCAGGCAGGCCGAGTTGATGCAAGCGCTCCAGTATGTCGAACTCCTGCACCGGACGGCTGTTCTGATACCCCGTGAAGAAATAACTCGAATGAATGAGCTTGGCGGCCCAGCCGCCACGCAGGTATTGACGCAACACACAACGGCCAACCGGGGTTTCAACGACGAGCGCCGTGCCGCGCCCGTACTCTACGGAAGCGATCAGCCCCTGATCCTTCCACCAGCCTGGTCGGAACCAGTCTGTCGAGGGTTCACTTTGCGCCCGTTTGAAGAGATCGGCGTCGTAAATGATGACACCGGAATCCAGTGTTTTTTTGTGAGGATTCATCTGAGACTTTGTTTTGGAATGGGTCATTTTCACGGCCGCTCGCGGCATCGTCAATCTGGCGCCGTCTGTCGCAGGGTGACTTCCAGGAGTGGCTTCGTCCTCAAGGCTTTGTTATTTATGTTGAGAGAACCAGCAAGATTGAGGACGCGACATGCCAAAGCCCGTAAACCCGATCGACTTCGAATCCAATCCCACGCTGCCCGTGAAGCTCGACAGCACATCGAACGGCGAATTCGTACCCATACCACTACTGCGCCAGGAACAGGCCAAACGCAACAGTGCGCTGCAGGCCGTCGAAGAGGCGGCCAGGCGGACGGGCAAGAAGCGGCGGGAATTTCTGCTGACGAGTTGCGCCGCAGCGGCAACCCTGCTGGCCTTCAACCGCGCTAATGCCGCCCAGGGCCAGCCCGGTGGATACTTCGACCTGCCGCCGGAATCGGCTTTCGAGCCTGATGCAGCGGCAGAGGCACTGGGTGAGCGTGAGTTCATTTTCGATGTCCAGGGACACTACCTGCCCCCCAACCTTGCGCAAACCCTCAAGCCTCGGTGCGAGGAAGAGCACGACCCGCTGAGCCGGCATTACATGGGCTGTATCGGGGCAGAAAACTTCATCAAGGACGTATTCCTCGACAGTGATACGGATCTCATGGCGCTGAGTTTCATTCCATCGAGCCACGCCGAGGAGCCTATCAGCATCCAGGAAGCGGACATGACCCGCCAGATGGTAGAGCAACTGGAAGGCGACCAGCGGTTGTTGCTCCACGGGCGGTGCAACCCCAATCAGCCGGGCGATCTGGACCTGATGGATGAGCTGGCCGAAACATGGGGAGTTTCCGCCTGGAAGTGCTATACCCAGTACGGACCGGGTGGCAAGGGCTTCTTCCTTTCAGATGAAGACACGGGCATTCCCTTCATTGAAAAGGCCAGGAAGCTTGGCGTTCGCAATATCTGCGTTCACAAAGGCATTCCGTTCGGCCGCCAGTCTTACCAGCATTCGCTATGCGACGACATCGGCGTGGTGGCCAGGGCCTACCCCGACGTCAACTTCCTGATCTATCACTCCGGCTACGTGCCCGGCCAGCCGGAAGGGCCATTCGACCCCGCACGTAACGAGGGCATCGACTCCCTGCTCAAGTCGGTGGTCGACAATGAAGTGGCCCCCAACAGCAACGTCTATGCAGAACTCGGCAGCACCTGGCGGTTCTTGTACACCAGGGATCCGGAAAGCGCAGCCCACACGCTGGGCAAGCTGTTTCAGTACATCGGCGAGGACAATGTGCTGTGGGGCACCGATTCGGTCTGGTACGGCTCACCGCAGGACCAGATCCAGGCCTTCCGCACGTTTCAGATCGCGCCCGAACTGCGCGAGCAGCACGGCTATCCTGAAATCACACCCCAGCTTCGCGCCAAGGTCTTCGGCCTCAACGCCTGCAAGCCGTACACCATCTCCGCCGAGGAAGTCATGCGGGTGGCCGCTAACGACACCATCAGCCGCTCACGGGCCGAATACGCCAACAACCCGCAACCCCATTTTCAGACCTATGGACCGAGGACCCGTCGCGAATTCCTTGAGTTGTTGAAACTGACCGGCGGAAAAATCTCGTAGGCGCGCATCGACGTCACAAAAGGTTGGTGATTAGGAGTAATCCTGGTACGACTTCTCTTCAATGATTTGCGAGCCAAGGTGCAGATTCAGCGCCTTCTTCACCGCTGATCGCCGGTCATTGGTGAAATAAACCGACCGCGCCAGCTCAATGAAGCGCTCATCGAATTCCTTGGCGCGCTCCTTGTCGCGAATATCATCTTCGATCTCCCACAATGCCTCATTGATCTCGCGGAGCTGCCTGTGCAGATCGCGAATGGTGTCATCTTCGTCGATGCTCGCAGCCCACGTGTCCCTGAGCAGCGCGAGCTCGGTCCTGACATTGGTCAGCTTCTGCGGGTCTTCGATGCGTTCGGACTTGATTTCCAGGATGGTGATCTTGTCGAGCACCTCTCCGGGCGAAACGGGTACGTGAATGTTGTCCATGACGATATTCTAGCCGTCGGCGAACCGGCCGTCGCCGACCTCAGCCATTCGCGTGCCGTCTCACTACATCGGACGTGACTTCCGCCACCGAGCGACAGCCGATCAACGCCATGTCGCGCTCGAGTTCGGCCTTCATCAGCGACAGGGCCTTCACTACCCCCGCAAGTCCACTGGCCGCCAGGCCGTAGAGGTAGGGCCGCCCGAAACTCACCGCCCTGGCGCCCATGGCCAGCGCCTTGATGATGTGCGTCCCGCGGCGCACACCGCCATCACAAATGACATCGACGTCATCGCCGACGGCGTCGGCGATTTCGGCGATGCAGTCGATGGGTGCGGGCGAGGTATCGAGCTGCCGGCCGCCGTGATTGGAAACCATGATGCCGCGAGCACCGATTTCCCGGGCCTGCCTGGCGTCTGCCACTGTCTGCAGACCCTTGATCACCATCGGGCCGCCCCATTCGCCGACCAGCCACTCCGCCTCTTTCCAGGTGACTGTGCGGTCGAACTGGCTGTTGACGTAGTCGATGAGGCCCATGGCACCCTCGTCCAGGGCATCGACCCGATGCGCTACATTGGCCAGCCGGAAATCCGGCTTCAGCAAATAATGCATCGTCCACCGTGGATGCATCACAAAGCTCAACAGGCTGCTGAGACGGAACTTTGGCGGCATGTGCATGCCATGCTCGATTTCCCGCTCGCGATTGCCGGCCACCGGCACATCGACGGTCAGGCACATGGCCTCGAAGCCTGCAGCCTGGCAACGCTGCACGAATTCGCGAGTCAGCTCCCGATCCTTGAGGATGTATACCTGGAACATCTTGGGCGAGCGCGTGTTCCGGGCGATTTCTTCCAGGCTGGTCGTCCCCAGCGTCGAGAGCGCATAGAACGTGCCGAATTGGTCAGCCGCCCTGGCGGCAGCCAACTCCTTTTCGTGGTGGAACAACCGTGACATCCCGGTGGGCGAGAGGAAGAAGGGCACCTCGATCCGCTGCCCGAGTAAAGTGGTCGATGTGTCGATATCCGCGATGTCACGAAGATATCGGGGCAGCAACTCGTAGCGTTCGAACGCGGCTGTGTTCCACCGCAGGGTCGTCTCATCGTCCGCCCCGCCGTCGATGTAATGAAACATCGGCGCCGGCAGCCGCCGTTTCGCCAGCCGCCTCAGGTCCTCGACGTTCTTGCAACGGTCAAGCGCCCTGCCCATTCCTACTCCGGCTGCCCCTTTGTGTACAATCGGCCATTCTTTTTCGCGCGTTGGTTCAGGAGACTCCATGATATCCCGCATCCGTCTGGCAGGTCTGTTTCTGGCCATCGTCACCTGTTCTCTTTATGCGGATCAGACGCTGCTCCTGCGACAACCCGCACTGTCCCAAAGCCACCTGGCCTTCGTATACGCTGGTGATATCTGGGTTGCGGCCGCGGACGGCAGCCACCCCCGCCGCCTGACCTCGCACCCGGCCGACGAGCGGGATCCGGTTTTTTCCCCGGACGGGCGTTTGATCGCTTTTGCAGCGCGCTACGAAGACAACCTCGACGTTTATGTCATCCCGGTCGGGGGTGGCCAGCCCACGCGGCTGACCTGGCACCCTGACTCGGACCTGCCCCTGGACTGGTCCGGCGATGGGCGCGAGGTCGCGCTGGTATCCGCCCGCGAGACGGATCATGGCCGATCCGGACAGCTCTATCATGTGTCGGTAGACGGTGGCCTGCCGCGCAAACAAATGCAGGCACGAGTGTATCGAGGCACATACAGCGATGCAGGTGATTTCGCCTACATCGCTCACGGCTCCGGCTACAACGGCCTGTTTGGCGGCTCGGCTGGCTGGAAGGGCTACCGCGGCGGCACCACGCCGGCGATCCAGGTGATGAATGCCGATCGCAGCGAGGCTTACACCATTCCAGGAGGCGGCGCGACGAACTTCAATCCCATGTGGCTGGGCGGCAAACTCTATTTCATTTCCGACCGGGACAACGAGACCTTTCAGATTTTCGAGTACGACCCGGGATCTGCGGCGCTTCAACGGGTCACGGCGGAAGACGCGTGGGATGTCCGTTCCGCGGGTGGCTATGGATCGACGATCGTTTACGAAGCTGGCGGGCGCCTGAAGCGACTGAATCTGGAGTCTGGCGCTGTCGAAGAGATCAGCATTGTCATCGCGCCCGACCTGCCCCAGCGACGTCCCCAGTGGAAAGATGCCTCCAAGACCATCACTGAAGCGCAGATTTCACGCTCCGGCAAGCGCGCGGCGATCACCGCCCGGGGGGAGGTTTTCAGCGTGCCGGTCGACGATGGTTCCACCCGCAATCTGAGCAACAGCGGCAGCCGCCGGGAGTACAGCGCGCTGTGGTCACCCGATGGCCTCCGCCTGGCATGGATCAGCGAGACCGGCGAAGGCAAGGACAGGCGCCAGGAAGTAGTCGTTGCCGACCAGGCCGGCAAGGTTGAGCAGCGCCACCCGCTGGGCCCGCATTTTTACGCCTTGCGGGCCTGGACGCCGGGGGATGACCAGAACCTGGTATTCACTGATAACCACCTCGGCCTTCACGTGATCGCACTCGCATCCGGGCGAATCACCCCGATCGCCACGGAAGCGCGCCGCGATGAAATCCACGTGGCTGTCTCCCCCGATGGCCGCTGGCTCGCCTACACGCTGGAACAACCCAACTACCACCGGCAGTTGCTGCTCCACGAGTTCGCCAGCGGTCGCAGTCACCCCGTCGGTGACGGGATGGCGGAAGTTTTTTCGCCGGCGTTCAGCCCGGATGGGCAGTACCTGTTTTTCGCCGCCTCCACGAACGCTGGCCCGCTGCAGGTCGGCCTCAACATGACCAGCCAGGAGCGTCCATTCCGCGCCGGTCTTTATGCCGCTGTCCTGTCCTCGGAGGGTGAATCTCCGCTCCAGCCTGGCAGCGGCGACGAGGAGGCCGCCGCGGAGGGCGATGAGTCGGAAGACGAGGAATCGCCGGACATCCCGGCCACGCACATCGATATCGCCGGATTGAACGGACGCATCGTCGCGTTGCCTGTCGCCGAGGCTTTCTACGATCAACTCGCCGTCGGTAAGGACGGCGACTTGTTTTATATCGATTTCGTCCAGCCCGGCGCCAGCGAAGAACCGCCGGGCGGCAACGAGAATGACGACAATGCGCTCAAGCGCTTTGATTTCGACGAGATGGAGGAGTCCACCCTGCTGCGCGGTGTGACCAATTTCGCCATCAGCAACGACGGCGCGCACATGATCATCCGCAAGGCGAATGGTGGGCTCGCCACTGCCGAAATTTCCGATGACATGGACCCCGAAGCGCTCGATCTGGGCGGCGTGCGGGTTTTCGTGGATCCGGCCGAGGAATGGGCGCAAATATTCGATGAAGCCTGGCGCATGGAGAGCGAGTACTTCTACGCATCCAACATGCACGGCCTCGACTGGGGTGCCATGTACGACAAGTACCGGCCTTTGCTGGCCCATGCCGGGCGGCGCGAGGACGTCAACGAGATCATCATCGAAATGATCGCCGAGATGCAGGCCGGACATAATCGCATCGGCGGCGGCGATGTCCATTCGGACGACCAAGTGAAAGTTGGATTGCTGGGCGCCAACCTCGAGATCGACAACGGTCGATATCGGCTCGCCAGGGTGTACACCGGTGAATCCTGGAATCCATTTGTCCACGCGCCCCTGGCCCAGCCCGGCAACGAGGCTTTCGAAGGCGAATACATTTTGGCCGTCAACGGCCAGGAGCTGGCCGCCGGCGACAACATTTTTGCGCGGCTGCAGGGCACTTCCGGCGAACAGGTGGCGTTGCGGGTCGGTCCGGAGGCCGACGGCGACGGCGCGCGGGACATCATGGTCGAGCCGACAGACGATGAAGGTCAGCTCCGGCTCTGGCACTGGATCGAATCGAATCGCCAACGGGTCAGCGAGGCCACCGATGGTCGCGTGGGTTACATCTACCTGCCCAACACCGCCAGCGCGGGGTATACCTACTTCAATCGCATGTTTTTCCCGCAGGTCGACAAGGAGGCGCTGATCATCGACGAGCGCT
>JBFHEJ010000059.1:0-10294 GCA_041584255.1 Lysobacterales bacterium | reverse complement strand
GCACTGAGGCGCCGGGGCTGAGCGTGTTTGTCCGCACCGCGGACCAGCGCATCGCGCACAGCTACTCCTGTTACGGGCGAGGGCTGGACATATTCAACGGCGCTTACCAGATTCTCGATCTGACGGCATTGGGCCGTCACGAAGACGAGCTGCCTTATCCGCAGGCGTGGATCCGCCGGCGTGACCAATACGGAGACTGAAATGCACAAGCTGAAACTGACCTACTTCGATTTCAACGGCGGACGAGGCGAAGCCCCCCGCCTGGCCATGGCGATCGGCAACGTGCCGTTTGAGGACGAGCGTATCCCGGTCGAGCAGTGGCCATCGATGAGAGAGTCGACACCCTTCGGCCAGCTACCCGTCCTCGAAGTCGACGGTGAGCGGCTAACACAAACCAACACCATCATCCGCTTCGTCGGCAAACTGGGTGGCCTCTATCCCGAGGACCCGGTGCAGGCTGCGCGCTGCGACGAGGTGATGTCGGCCATCGAGGACATCATGTACCGCATCGTGCCGACGCTGTTCATGGAAGACCCCGAGGAAAAAAGGCGTGCACGTGAAAAGCTCGCCGATGGCCCCATTCCGCTGTTCGTCAATCGTATCGGGCAGATGCTCGAGCACCGCGGCGGCGAATATTTCGCTGAAGGACGCCTGACCGTCGCCGACCTCAAGGTGTTTTTGTGGGTGCGCTACCTGCGCTCCGGCATGCTCGACCACGTGCCGACCGACCTGCCCGACAAGCTGGCGCCGAACCTCGTCGCGCATTTCGAACGGATTAATTCACATCCCGCGATTGTCGCCTGGTACGCGGCGCACTAGGCGCCACAGCCCGACCCGCGAGGATCGGGCTGGTGGCTGTGACAGCATGTTCGGTGCGAAAACTCAGTCGTCGGAAACCGGGACCATGATATGAGCGTATGGCGTGTCGCCCCACATGATCCATGGACCGCCCGTGCTGGGATCATCCGAGATCCCCTCGAGCATTTCTTTCGGTGCGACAATCATCAGATGGGGGCCGACTTCTACGTAATCGTGTGCGCTCGCGTGATCGGCATACGGGTCGGAATTGCTCACCCCGGAACCCTTATCACCCTTCAGCATGTAGGAGATACCGACCCGGTCGGCGCTGAATTCTGCTTGGTTACCGACAGCCGTCAACAGTTCCATCCAAACGGCATCGTTGCACATCGGGGCATTGTCGCCGGGCATGGTGTCCGGCATGCAGGTCCATCCGTTTGTGCCCTCCACGACCAATTCACCATCGACAACCACGCTGGCCGCGGCGCTGATGGAATCAGGCGCTGCCGATCGTGCATGGGCAATTCTTTCATCCAAACCTTCTCCTGCAAATGAATAGATTGGGCTGATGGCAAACACCAACCCGATTGCTTTGTACATTTTTAGGGTGTTCATAGGTTTCTCCTTAGACATATAAGAGCTACATCTGCTGAATTTGGTGGCGTGAGAGAATCACGCCCCAATCAGCCTTCGTCAGCTTCCTGCGTAAATCTGCCAGGCGATGCATATGATCGCGCCCCATCCGGCCAGGAAGGCCAGCGTGCGCACCCATGGGACCGCAAAAGTATAGGCCACCGGGTGCACCACCCGGGCCCAGAAATACACCATGGCACTCGTGGTGGTGGCTGCATCGCTGACGCCTGCTGCATGGGCGACCAGTACGACCGCAGCGAATGGCGCCAGGTTCTCGACCGCGTTGTAATGCGCTTTCTTGAGCCGCTCTGCCCAGGGTGACATCACGAGTTCCCCGTAGCCGACTGCATCAGAAATCTTGTTGCGGGTGAGGACGTTAAAAATGTAGGGCACCCAAAGCAGGGCGGTCAAAACGGCAGAGGCGGTCAGGTAAGATAGCTCGGATGTCATGGTTGCACTCCGTGGATGGGTTGGGTTTCACCAAAGTTTAGTACAAGCCCCGCCAATTGCCTGAACCCGTGATCCACGGTCGCTGTGCAATCGTTGGGGCCGGGATAGCCGGCGTGGCCACCGCCTTCTGGCTGGCTGTTCGGAATGGAGTGGATAAGGTGATCCTGATCGATCGCGATCAGCCGCTTTCGTTCACTACAGCGAGATCCGGTGAGAATTTTCGCGATTGTTGGCCACAGCCGTGGATGACTGCCCTGATGGTCAGGAGTATCGATCTCATGGATGACCTTGCCACCCAATCGAATGGCGCGTTCGTCATGCGGTATTCGGGTTACGAATTTGTCAGCGAATCAAGCAATCCTGAGATGTTCACCTGGGGTGCCCAGACTGACCAGTCTGCCGAAAGCTCCATGGTGCGCCTCACGGGCGAGACTGCCATCCGTGCCGAGCGGCCCTATCTTTCGCCGTCGATCCGTCAGCTCCTGCGAATGCCGCGAGCCGGTTATGCCGATGTCCAGGCCCTCGGTGGATGGATGCTCCGTGAGGCGCGACGGGCGGGCGCCGAACTGGTTCGGGGCGAGGTGGTTGCATTGGACAGTGACGCCGCCGGTGATTTTGTCATCACCGCCGCAGAGGGCCAGTGTGTGGGCTGCGAACAATTGGTCCTGGCTGGCGGGCCATTCTCCGGCCGCCTGGCGGCGATGCTGGGCCTGGATCTTCCGATCGAAAATGTCCTCCAGCAAAAGATCCTGATCGGAGACCCGCTCGGCGTCATTCCTCGGGACATGCCCTTCACCATCTTTGCCGACCCGCAAAGATTGGATTGGAGTGAGGAGGATGCCGAGATGTTCGCGGCAGACCCGGAGTTTGCGTTTTTGCTGGACGAGTTCCCCGCAGGGCTGCACATCAAACCGGAGTCAGGGCGCCAGATCAAGCTGGGCTGGGCTTATAACCGGGCGCCCCAGGTGCCGGAATGGAGTCCGGTGGCGGACGATCGGTTTCCAGAAATCGTGGTTCGCGGCGCGAGGCGGTTCATTCCGGCCCTGGACGCCTATGTTGATGAATTGCCGGCGCCCGTGCACCAGTTCGCCGGCTATTACAGCCGCACACCGGAAAACCTGCCCCTGATTGGCCCGCTCGGGATGGATGGCGTGTTCACGGTATCCGCGTTGTCGGGATATGGAACCATGGCGGCCTGCGCCGCCGGGGAGTTGTGTGCCGCATCGATGACCGGAGGTGCGCTTGCGGACTACGCCGATTATTTCAGCCCTGCCCGTTATCAGAACCACGAGATCATGGCGGAGGTAGAACGAGTGGGATCTGACGGACAGCTGTAAAAAAACGCGGGCCGAAGCCCGCGTTTTCACTTAAAGCGCTCAGGTATCAGTCCCAGTAGAACGTGCCCCTCAGATACCACTGGCCGCCCTCGTAGTTGGCGGCGCTGCGGCGGGGGTATTCCAGACCGACGCTGAGCCGGTTGGCATTGGGCGGAAAGACTTTATCGACGTATTCATCGAAGATGTTGACAGCGCCCAGGGCCAGTTTGAAGTTGTCATTAAACTGGTAGCCCAATTCGGCGTCGACATAGACGGTTGAGCCGATCTTGGCACTGGGGTCGACAGGAGCGTTGATCTCGCCGCGCTCATCGTAGTGGGAACCGTAATAGTTAAACCGCACCAGGAGGTCCCACAACTCATTGAAGTTGGTCCGGGTGGTCAACACGAATCGGTGTTCCGGATAATTGAACTCGATATCCTGCACCAGCGACTCGTTCACCGGCTGCTTGCCGGCGATGGTCTTCTGGGCGACCACCTCGATTTTATTGTAGTTGTAGGCAAAGGAAATATTGGTCGTAGGGCCATTCGCCCAATCGATTATCGAGGTCAGCACCACATCGACGCCGGAGTGCTCGACGTCTAGCGCATTGGTGTAGAACGAGATGCTGGTCTCCAGCCCGCTCGGCAGCGGCGGCAGAGGGATGTCGCCGGTTCGGTAGATGCGGTCATCCACCTCAATGAGGTAGTAGTCGACGGTCAGCGAGGTCGCATCACCGAGTTCACTGGTGAATCCGAGGCTGTAGTTTGTCGATGTTTCTTCGGTCAGTGGCCTGCCGCCGAGTACGATGATGCGCGGGTCGGTCGAAGGCACCAGGCCTTCCTCCACTTGCATGCCGGTCGAGCCGTCAAACGTCGTGATGACGCTCGAAATGTTGATCTGGCCCGGTGTCGGAGCGTGGAAGCCGGTCGAGACGGCGCCGCGGACGGCAAAGCGGTCGTTGACCCGGTAGCGTCCGGCAATCTTGCCATTCAGCGTATCGCCGAAATCGGAAAAATCTTCCCAGCGCAAGGCATACTGCATCAATAAGGCGTCAGTCACGTCGTGCTCGATGTCTCCATAGACCGCCCAGTTATCGCGATCGAAACTTCCTGTATTTTCAGGATTCGGAGCCGCATAACCACTCGTCTTGACGCCCAGGTAGGCATTTGGCTCGCCGGTCCGGATGACGTAAGTCTCTTCTCGCCATTCCGCACCAAAGGCCAGATTGACCTTGTCGCTGAGCGCCTTGGAGAAATCGGCGTTGAAGTTCAACTCTTCCTGGTCGTACCCGCCCACATCGAAATTCATCTGCGGAATATTGCCGCTGGAATCGACGCCAAGCGAGGTGTTTACCGTGTTGTTCAGGAAGTAGTCGAGGTTGTTCTCGCCATAGCTCACACTAAAGTCGTAATACATCTCGCCCGCAAACTCGCCTTCCACGCCGAGGACGAAGGAAAGGTCTTCCTGGTCGCCGTCAAGAAACGGCGTGTAGCCGGCCGTCAGGCCCGTAAAGCCAAACTGGTCGCGCAAGGGCTGTAAGGAGGGATGGTCGGGCGTGCGATAGAAGAACCGGTAGCGACCCTTGGTGTCGGCTAAACCCAGGCGTGCGTAAAGTTGCTTGTCATTTTCCAGGTCGAATCCGGAACTGATCCACACGCGCGTGCCGCTGCTTTCGGGCCGACCCCAGGTCTGCAGCAGGGGCGCTTCGCCAAAGGGTGCGTCCGCCCCGATCAATGCCGGGTCGACGCCAGCCGCAAGGAGATTATCGACATCCGCCTGGCGCTGAATGGCGCGGATGAAGGCATCATTGTCAATGTATTCCACGCTGGCGTTGATAAAGCCGTTGCCAACCGCAAAACCGGCATTGGCGGCAACCTGGAGGCTCGGCTCGCCTTCGTAGGATTCTCCCCACTGCAAGTACGCCTTGCCGCCGGAATCGGCGTCCTTGGTAATGAAGTTGATGACACCGGCGATGGCGTCAGAACCGTACTGGGATGAAGCGCCGTCGCGCAGCACTTCCACACGCTTGATCGCAATGCCCGGAATCATACCGATGTCAACGCCGTGAGCGCCATTGCCGGCCGCGGGGGCGAAGAAATGAAGCAGGGCCGAACGATGCCGGCGTTTGCCGTCCACCAGCACCAGGGCCTGGTCCGGGGCAGTGCCGCGCAGGGACGTCGGCCGGATAAACGCACTGCCGTCGCCGGTCAATGGTGTCGCCGTATAGGACGGCACCAGCGCCTTCATGTTATCGGTCAAGTCGTTTGTGCCGCCGTAGGCGGTGAAAGACTCGCCCGTCAGGACGTCAATAGGTACGGTGGAATCAGCGGCCGTCCGCGGCTTTACGCTGCGCGTTCCGGTCGTGATGACTTCCTCGAGCGCGCCGGTCGGCTCATCCTGAGCGGTTTCCTGGTCGGCCTGGTCCTGGGCGAGCAGTGAAGTGTAAATAAGAGCAATGGTTATCGAGAAGAATGAGGCGGAAAAACATGCCTTTCTGTAGTGGGCCATAACGCCCTCCAGTTTTTTTGCTTTGCGCCGGCGCGACCCGGCAGGAGATTCTAGTTATAAGACGGAGCGGACACCTTTTTATTTATAGACCACTCAATGAGGAATAGCAATTCAGGAAGACCGCCGTTTCCCCGTCTTCTGGCGCTTGAAGTTGTCGGGCGGCGCGGTGGTGCCGGGAATGCCCCGTTGGGCTCAGAGCTGGTCGTAATCGACGACGACGCGCTCAGTGATGGGGTGAGACTGGCAGGTCAGGATGAACCCGCGCTCGATCTCGTCCGCGAGCAGCGCCTGGTTGCGGTCCATGTCGACTTCACCCTCTACCAGCTTTGCCTTGCATGTCGCGCACACGCCACCCTTGCAGGAAAACGGCAGGTCGACGCCGTGCTCGAGGCCGGCGTCGAGGATGTTTTCACCGTCGGCGGTGAGTTCAAAACGATATTCGCGCCCATCCGAGATCACGCTGACGTCGCTAACGAGGCCTTGGTGTTCGCGCGCCCGGGCGTGGTGCTTTTCCACCGCGCGCCGCGCATCCTCGGCCGAGGAGCCGAACAGCTCGTAGTGGATGTGTTCCTCGCCGATGCCTTCGCCGCGCAGGCCGCGCGAAACCTCGGAAATCATCGCCTCCGGCCCGCACAGGAAAAATTCGTCGTGCTCACGGATGCTGATCAGCCGCTGGTTGAGCTTGCCGCCTTTGCGGTTGTTGAGATGCCCGGTGAAGAGGTCGCTTTCCTGCGGCTCGCGGCTGAATATGTTGATCCAGTGCAGGCGGTTCAGGTAGCGGTTCTTCAGGAAGGCGAGTTCGTTACGGAACATCATGGTGGCCGTGCGCTGGTTGCCGTAAAGCAAGGTGACATGGCTCCTGGGCTCGCGCGCCAGCACGGTTTTGACAATGGAGAGCACCGGCGTGATGCCACTGCCGGCGCAGATGCACATGTACCAGCGCTCGCGTTCAGGATCGAGTTCGCTGTGGAAATTGCCCTGTGGCGGCATGACGTCGACGACGTCACCAGGATTGAGTTCTTCATGGACCCAGGTGGAAAACACGCCGCCCTCCACCCGCTTGACGCCGACCCGCAGCTGGCCATCGTCGAGCCCGGCGCAGATGGAATAGGAGCGGCGCACTTCCTTGCCGTCGATTTTCTGGCGCAGCGTCAGGTACTGGCCCTGGATGAAGCGGAACTCGTCCTGCAATTTTTCAGGCACATCGAAGACGATGATTCTTGCCTGGTCGGTGTCTTCGTGAACGCGGCGAACCGTGAGCGGGTGGAATTTGGTGCTCACGCCCGGTTGCTCAGTGACACTTGAAGTGGTCGAAGGGCTCGAGGCAGGCGTTGCACTGGTAAAGCGCCTTGCAGGCCGTGGAGCCGAATTGACTGACCAGTTTCGTATTCGCGCTGCCACATTGGGGACAACCAACTTCCGAATTCCGGCGCGGTGGCGCGATGCCGTATTCTTCGAGCTTGCGTTTACCGGTTTCGCTCATCCAGTCGGTGGTCCAGGCTGGCGCCAGGCGGGTTTCGATCCGGAATGACTCGACCCCGGCGTCGCGAAGGGCCTTGTCGATGTTGTCCTGAATTTCCACCATTGCAGGGCAGCCCGAGTAAGTAGGGGTGATGGTCACCACCACGCAGACATCTTCCATACGAACTCCGCGCAACACGCCGAGATCACGAATGGTGAGCACCGGGATCTCGGGGTCGACGACGCCTTCCAGCGCCTCGACTACGGAAGCCGGCACTTGCGGTTCAATCTGGATGTTGGCTGCAGCCTCGCCCATCGAAGTTACCACTGCAGACCCGGATAGGCGCGCTGCATGAACTGCAAATCGGATAGCAGGAAACCGAGGTGCTCGGTGTGAACGCCCTCGCGGCCGCCGCGGATGGCGTGGTCGCTCTCCGGCATGCTCAGGGTGGCTTCCTGCAGTGTCTCGCGCACCACCTGCTCCCAGCCGGAGTTCAGGGCCTTGCGGTCGACGGCAATGCCGGCGTCGAACAGTCGGGACTCGTAATCCGGCATTTCAAAGAGCTCGGCAACGAAGGGCCAGACCTCGTCGAATGCGATTTGGACGCGTTGATGGCTTTCCTCGGTGCCGTCACCCAGGCGCAGGATCCAGTCGCGGCTGCGACGCAGGTGATAGCGGCATTCCTTGACCGTCTTGGCGGCAATCGCCGCGATGGTTTCGTCAGCCGAGTCGCTCAGCGCCTCGAAGTAGGGAACCTCGAACGCATCGACCAGGTATTGCCGGGCCATGGTGTTGGCGAAATCGCCGATCGGCAGTTCGAAAATCAGCAGGTTGCTGAACTCGCGACAGTCGCGCTGGAACGCCAGGTCGTCCTCGCTGCGGCCCGCGCCCTCCAGTTCTCCGGCGTAGCCCAGAAACATGCGCGCCCGGCCGACGAAATCGAGCGCGACGTTGGCCAGCGCGATGTCCTCTTCCAGGAACGGTCCGTTGCTGATCCACTCGGACAGGCGCTGGCCCATGGTCAGCGCATCGTCGCCGAGGGCCAATGCAAATTTTGCAGTCTCGTTCTTCATGCGTTGGTGGTATACGGCAGCTCGGTTGAAAATCGCCGCACGATGCCTGCTCGACTTGAATTCATCTCCGCAGGCCAGCAAGGCGATTTTCGATCGAGCCGCATCTACATATTTTTTACTTCTTCCGGTAGCTCGTACTCCAGGGCGTGGCGGTAGGTTTTCTCCTCCATCGGCTCATAGAAGCTCTCCACGTCCTCCTCTTGCGATGCGACGATGTCGCTGGATTTCACCACCCAGATGCTGACGCCCTCGCTGCGCCGCAGGTAAACGTCGCGGGCGTATTCCAGCGCCTGCTCGTGGTCCTCGGCGTGGAGGCTGCCGACGTGGCGGTGGTCGAGGCCTCGCTTGGAGCGCACAAAGACCTCGAACAGCGGCAATTCGCGGTGTTTCTTGGTATCGCTCATGGTTCAGGCCGCCTTGCGCCGATTGCGCTGCTTCTCTTCGTAGGCGTGCATGGCGTCGCGCACCCACTCGCCTTCGTCCTTGGCGCGGATGTGGTGGGCCAGGCGCTGGCGGTTGCAGGGCCCGTTGCCGGCGATCACCTGCATGAACTCGTCCCAGTCGATTTCGCCGAAGTCGTAGTGGCCCCGTTCCTCGTTCCACTTCAGCTCCGGGTCGGGAATGGTGAGCCCGATCAGGTCGGCCTGCGGCACGGTCTGATCGACGAAACGCTGGCGCAGGGTGTCATTGCTCTCGCGCTTGAGCTTCCACTGCATCGACTTGGCGGAATGGGCGGATTCCGCGTCATGCGGACCGAACATCATCAGGGACGGCCACCACCAGCGGTTGAGCGCGTCCTGCGCCATTTGCTTTTGATCCTCGCTGCCCCGCGCCAGCACCATCATGATCTGGTAACCCTGGCGCTGGTGGAAGCTCTCTTCCTTGCAGATGCGGACCATGGCGCGCGAATACGGCCCGTAGGAGGTTCGCTGCAGCGAGACCTGGTTGACGATGGCCGCGCCGTCGACCAGCCAGCCGATGGCACCGACGTCGGCCCAGGTCAGCGACGGGTAATTGAATATCGATGCGTACTTGGCCTTGCCGGCGTGCAGCGCGGCGATCATGTCGTCTCTCGAGGTGCCGAGCGTTTCAGCCGCGCTGTAGAGATAAAGGCCGTGGCCCGCCTCGTCCTGCACCTTGGCCATCAGGATCGTCTTGCGGTGCAGCGACGGCGCGCGCGTAATCCAGTTGCCTTCGGGCTGCATGCCGATGACTTCGGAGTGCGCGTGCTGCGACATCTGCCGCAACACGCCTTTGCGATAATCGTCCGGCATCCAGTCGGCGGGCTCGATACGACTTTCCGCCGCGACTTTGCGGTCGAATGCAGCCTGGCGCGGATCGGTGTCTGGTTGGGTGCTGTGTTCGGTCATAGCTCAGTTTCCCGTTGCCTGCCCAATAAATTGTAGCGATTGGCGGCTTTTCAAAGGCTGTTGATAACAATGGGGCAGGGATCAAACGCGCTCCAGGATCAGGGCGATGCCTTGCCCGACGCCGATACACATGGTGCACAAGGCGTAACGCCCACGTGAGCGCTTGAGCTGATAGGCGGCGGTGGTGACCAGCCGCGCGCCGCTCATGCCCAGCGGGTGGCCCAGCGCAATGGCGCCGCCGTTGGGATTGACGTGCCCGGCATCGTCGTCCAGCCCCAGCTCGCGCAGGCAGGCCAGTGACTGCGCGGCAAAGGCTTCGTTGAGCTCCACCACGTCCATATCCGCCAGCTCCAGCCCTGCCAGGCTAAGCACTTTCCGACTGGCGGGCACCGGGCCCATGCCCATGATGCGCGGCGCGACCCCGGCGACAGCCATGGCGACAATGCGCGCCATGGGCGCCAGGTCGTGCGTCTTCGCGGCGGATTCAGAGGCCATCAGCAGGGCGGCGGCGCCGTCGTTGATGCCCGAGGCGTTGCCGGCCGTGACCGTGCCGCCGGACCGGAATGGCGCAGGCAGCTTCGCCAGCCCTTCGGGCGAAGTATCGGGCCGGGGGTGTTCGTCGGCGTCGACAATCAAGGGGTCCTGCTTGCGGCGCGGCACGCTGACCGGCGTGATTTCCTCGG
>JBFHEJ010000058.1:0-10492 GCA_041584255.1 Lysobacterales bacterium | reverse complement strand
GGCGAAACCAGGCCAGATTGTACTGCCACAAATTGTTGTCGCGGTTGCCGAAAAGCCGTACTCCGAAAGGCTGGTCGAAAAACAGAAAACCCCGAAAATCGGCATTGAAAGGCTGGATGCCGACGCGGATGGAGTCGAAATCGTAACGCGCCGATACGTTGCGCAAATGTTTGTCGGCGAACAATTCCTGGACGCCCACGAACTGGTCGTTGCGGCTGTCGCCACGCGCCGGATCGATGTAAAGGAAGCGCGCCTCTTCGGACCGAACGTAGTTGTAATTGAGCGCCAGTGTCAGGCGGAACTCGTAGTCGGGCGGCTTGAACACGGTCTTGCCCTTGTAATACACCGCGCCGAGTAACGCCGTCTGGGAAAAGATGGCCTGGTCGTCGCCGCCCAGCACGTCCAGGCTGCCGGGGTTTCCGGTCGACTGCGGCCCCACCGGGGTGGGCACGCTGCGGGGTTCGAGCACCGTATCGGAAACGAGATTGAGGCTGAGAAACCAGTCTTCCCCATGGATTGGCTTGTCTGCCTTGAGCGAGTTGACGTTGTACGGGTCGTACCAGCGCTCGCCGCGGCCGTCGTTGGTCAGGCCAAGCGAATCCAGGATGCGCCAGCGGTCCGGCACCGGCATTGAAGGATCGGCACGTTCATAAGGCAGTCGCGGCACGGCATCGGCATCGGGCTCGCGCTCCTGGGGGTCTTCCACCGGCTGGCCGGGCCGCCGACGCACTTCCTGCGTCGACGATTCACAATCCGCCAGGCCGCACCAGTCCGGGTCGGGTTCCGGCGTTTGCGCCTGCAATGGCGTGCAGCCCAGCCACAGAGCCGCCAGCACAACCGCCCTACTTCCCGGCACAGACATTGGTTTCGTTGCTGCCGTTGAACGGCGCGTAGGGACACTGCACGTAGCGCAGGCGGGCGCCGCGGGGTATCAGTTGATCCGCGCGCATGGCTGGTGGGGCATTGTTGATCGTTCCCAGCGTCAACCCGCCCTCGTGCAGGCCGAGAAAAGAGATCATGTCATCCTGGTCGATACCGTCACCGGAAACACCGATACCGCCGACCAGCGTGTTGCCGCGATAGATCGGCACGCTGCCGGGAAAAATCTGGATGCCATTTGGCAGCCGCGCGAGGGACGAACAGTTCCGGGGCGTATCCGGCTGGGCGCCATCGCTGAGCACGTGCACCACGTGCTGCACCATGCGGTTGAGCGAAAGATCCAGTTGCAGTCCAACCGTGAACGGGCTCCATTCATCGAACGGTTTGGAAAACGGCCCGGGAGGATTGCCGCTGATGCCGTCGGGATAATACGGCCGCGAAAGGTTTCCGCCCGCACGGTCGGAAAACGCCACCGCGCCGTCTCCCAGCGCGGCCGGCAGACCGAGGAAGGTGCGCGCCGCCTGGACGTAATCGCCGATGACGATTTCGACGCCGTTGGGGCTGCCATCGGGATGGCGGTATATCGCGTTGGGAGCCGACTCGAGGTCGTTCGCAGCCTGTGCGCTGGAAAAAAACGCGGCGGTGCGCGCTTTCTGCAAGGAGACGTCGATGCCGAATACCGGCGCATCGCGGCTGCGCGCAATGGCCAGGACGACGCCGTTGCTATCGACGATGGAGATGGTGACGCGCGCACGGTCGCCCAGCGGACGACGAATCTGGGCCCGTGCGCGGTTGGCCATGTTCAGGGCTTCGCGCATCAGTGCGGCGACCTCCTGGGCCGTCAGGGCGCCGGGGCCGTCCGTCCCGGGTATGGGCGGATAGCGTTCCTGGCCGTTGCCGCCGACCAGCACGAAGGCGTCGAGGCCGGGATAGTCGCCCTGGTCCGGTCGGATGCCCGAATGCGGCTCACCGAGAGCGGCGCCGCCCAATACGATTCCGTCGCTATAGGCCGTGACCGCGAGGAGGTCACCGGCAATGCCATCGATGGCGGCAAAACTGGCGGCGTTGGCCGGGCTTGATTGCAGATCGGACACCGTCGCGTCTGTGAACCGCAGGGTTTTGCCTTCCACCGTAATACGGTTGGCGCGCAAATCGATGGGCGCCGCGTAGCCGTGGCTGCCGGCGATCGCGATCAATTCATCGGGTTCCAGATCCCAGTCCGTGACATCGAGATCCAGGCTGTACAGTGGATCGGCGACGACCCCGATTCCCCCCACGGTCTCACCGTCCTTGTACAGCGGCAGTCCGCCGGGATCGGCGGATAGCCCCAGGGGCGAGCGCTTGGGTCCCGCGTCAGCATCGCTGCCAAACCGCAACGAGAGATCGGAACAGGGCAATTGACTGAACTGGACGCCGAACAGCGGCCCCCCGGGCTGGCCGATTTCTCCCGGATTGAAGTTCTGTTGAACGATTTGCGAGGCAGTCCGCGTGGTAAACGCGTTGCCGCCCGAGGACAGGTAGGCGCCGGTCATGGCCTTGGCGATTGCCGCCAGCGTGGCCGGAATAACCTCGAGCCCCTCGAGCCCGCCCTGGACTGGTCTTCCCGACGTGATCGTCACAGAGCCCGTCGCGCCGTGCATGCCGAACACCGCCAGCACGTTGCCCACCCGATCGACGACTGCAATGGTGGCGGCCTGGTTCAGTACCTGCGCTTCGCCGACCGCCTGGGCGATCACGCTTTCCACATCTGCGATCGAGAGAGCGGCCCCATTGCCCCCGTTGCCGCAGGTGCCGACACAGGCCAACTCGACCTGCATCGGCGTCCTGATCACTTTTCCGATCCGGCTCTCACGAGGTTTATTGGCCGCCTGAAGCGCAGTCGTCCAAAGCAGTGCACACACCACAAAGGCGAAACAGGCCCTCATTTCTCCTCACCCGGCCGCCGCCGCCGTGGATCGATACCGCGTGCCTGGCGGCTTTGCGCCTCCGCGTCCGGCAGCGATTTCATACTGAGTGTGCCGCTCTGTTCCTGGCCGGGGGCCTTCAACCGATGCCTGCCTGGCGAGTGAAAGTCGTGACAGGCAATGCAACTCGAGTTCAGGCTCTGCGGCGAGCTTTCACCGCCGTGACATTGCCGGCAAGTCTCGATATCCGGTAGCAGGATATCGCTGCTGACGTCGGAGCCGCGGGCATCGTGGCAGTCAGCGCACTCGGCCACCGCGTGGCTGGCATGATCGAAGTTTGCTGCGGGCAACCAGCGCTCGTTGACGAATATCGGGGCAATTGCCCAACCGAGGCCGTCTTCCGATTCAAGACGCCTGACCTCGTGGCACTGCATGCAGGCGCGGTCTTCAAACAGCGCCTGGGCGGCCTTGACAGCCTGCGCCCTTGCCCATGACAGCGATTCCGCAGGATTGGTTGATTGCAGCACCTCGATCGGCACCTCCGCGCTGCCACCCCGTAACGCAAGCTGTGCATAGAAATCAACCATCACATTCAGAGCCGTTTGCGGGTCCCCGTGCGGCACCTGCCTTTCCGGCGCGGAAAGGTCAAAAGACAGCAGGTGGCAGGATTGACAATGCGCCTTGAATTCGATCGGCGCCATCAATCCGCCACCAGCGTCCGGGTCGTGACAGTCGGAACAGGACATCACCACCTCACCATCGGGGCTGTCCACGCCCTCCGGATCGAGATGGACGTCGTGCGGAAACAGCAGATTGGATTGCTCCCTGATCGGCGATTGGGCGGGGACAACCCGCACCTGCTCGAGCGCACCGCTGACATCGAGACTGGCCAACGTCACGCGCAATGGTGGATGCTCCCGAGCAAAGTCGGTGGCAGGCCCGGTCACCGCAGGCTGGCCCGTGAACAGCGACGTGTCACTGTGGCAATCAGCGCAAAATGACTGCGAGGTCATAACCAGGCGGTCTGCCCCGGCGTGCTCCAGGTGACAGCTTTCGCAGCCCTGGGCGGCGGGATCGCTGATTTCGCGCCGATGCCCTGGGACGTGCAATGCGGTTTCGCGGTGGCAATCCTTGCAAGCCTCGTCCGGTACAGGCTGGAATGGTTGCTGGTGGCAGGTGGTGCATTCGTGACCAAAGTATTCGTGCGGTGCGGCCATGGGGCCGGGCAACCAGATATCGGTGCCGGGCAGGCCCATCGCCTCACTAACCTTGCGCTTCTCCGGAGCAAAATGACTGACCAGGGGATCGAGCAGGCCGACCACGAGAACAGCCAGAAAAGCCAACCAGGAAAACAGCCGCAGCCCTCTGCCTGCCGGCCGGCGGCTCGTGCCGCGGTCGGACTCCACCCGGTCGGCCGCCGGTGGCAGTCGACGCACCGTGGCCACAAGGTCGAACCCCACGGATGGCGGCTCCAACGTGATCGAGGTTCGACCCAGTTCGATCCGGTCGCCGGCGTTTAGCGTGCAATCCTGCAGACGCCGGCCGTTGACGACGATGCCGTTGCGGCTCAGCGCTTCCAGTCGGTACTTACCACGACCGGCCTCGGTCAGCCGGGCATGATCCAGCGCGACATGCATGTCGCGAACATGGACGTGCTGGTCCGTTCCCCGGCCGATGGTCAGTACGCCTGTTTCCAGTTCCTGGCTACGGCGGCTCTCACCGCCGCCGGAGGACGACCGCACCGTTGTGAGTTGGCATCTCATCGGTAGAAAAATACCGAAATGACGTGCGCGATCAACGCTGCCAGCAGCCCAACCGAGATGGGCACGTGAAACAGCAGCCAGATCTGCAGTTGAGCCTGCAGCCTCAGGTCCTGGCCCTGCTGCAGGCTCAGTACCCGGCGACGACCGATCGTCTGCAACAGGTCGCGCAGACCGTGGACGCGCTTAGTGTCCCGGCTCGC
Organism: Lysobacterales bacterium; assembly: GCA_041584255.1. Lineage (GTDB taxonomy): Bacteria > Pseudomonadota > Gammaproteobacteria > Xanthomonadales > SZUA-36 > JAUIBE01. The sequence continues at coordinate 5,746 of JBFHEJ010000058.1, read as the reverse complement.
GGCCAGCTCCTCTGCCAGTGAAGACTCGAGCTGCCAGGTCTCGCCGTCGGCCGCAAAGTATCGATCCGCTTCGACATCGCCCACCCCAGGTTTTGCCCGAAAGGCTCGTGCCCAGCGTCCCGGGGGGCTGCGGGACTTGAATGCAGCAGCGATCAGGCCATGCACCCGTGGACTGATCCGGTCCGCCAGCTGGAGGGCTTCTTCTTCCAGCTCGCGCATGCTGGCCGCCGCCATCGTGTTGTTCTGTTCTTCACCCTGTGCCGCCATCAGCCTGGGATTCCTGAGATACATCACGGAACCCCAGACGCCGGTGACAACGGCCAGCAGTGTCAGGGCGTAGGCCAGGGTGTGGACGTTCCAGTGGAACTGGAATCCGGCGTGCAACGTGGCCAGCACCGGGAGCGAAAGTCCCAGCCAGATGTGGGCGGAGAGCCAGCCCCTGACGGTTCCAAAACGGCTGTAATAGCGCCTCTTGCGTATACCCAGCCAAAGCAGGATCAGGACGATAAAGGCTGCAATGCCGCCCAGCGTGAACCCCAGCCACGTGCCGCCATGCGGTTCCGGCCGGGGATCATGCCAGGCGTAGGCCGCGATGGCACCCACGACCAGCAGCAAGCTCAGGCGCAGGTAGCGATAGCCGGCGTGATTGACGAATGAATCGGAAGCCATTTCTGTCCCGGCTCAGCCCTTGACGCCCTCGAGGTAGGCTGGCAGCTGCTCGGGGCCAATGCGGATGGCGGCGCCTGTGGGGCAGGAACGCACGCAGGCCGGGCCGCCCGAAAGATCCTTGCACATATCGCATTTCACAGCCTTCTTGGCTTCTCCATGGGCGGATTCGTCGCCGGATCTTGCCTCCCCTGGCGCGGCGCCGAGGCCAAACATCTGCCACCAGAAAAGGCTTCGCCTGCGCGTTTCCGTGTGCGCCATCTGGATCACGTCGTAGGGACAGTTGCGCTCGCAGTTGCCGCACCCGATGCAATTGTCCTGTATGTAAACCTCGCCGTTCGGATCCCTTCGGATCGCATCCGGTGGACAGTCCTTCATGCAGTGCGGATGCTCGCAGTGGCGGCAGGAGGTGGGCACGTGGATCATGGCGTAGCTCGGCCCGGCCCTGCGGTTGAGACGCGATGTGCCGCCGTGGGTTTCGGCGCAGGCCGTTTCACAATTGTCGCAGTGCACGCACAATGACTCGTCAATGAGCAAGACATCGGTGGCCTCGCCCACGCCCTGCCTGACGAGAAAGGAAAGGATCTCGCTTTCGGACTTGTCGCGCTCCCTGGCGACATTCTCAAGTGTGCGCGTGCGCACCACCGCTTCCATTCTCTGGCGCAATTCGGGATCACAGTCCAGCAGGCGCATGAAAGGGCCCGCTTCCAGGGTGATGGTCTCTGCAGCCACCGCGGCCGTCACGGTGGCGCTGCGCGTGGTGTTGCCAAGCAGGGCCATCTCGCCGATGTAGTTTCCGGCCGCCACGTAGGCCAGCACCAGTTCCTTGTGGCCGATTTGCCGTGACACCGTAACCGAGCCGCTGCGAATCAGATGGAGGCAGCTGCCCTCGTCACCCTCGTGAAACAGGACTTCACCCACCTTGTACCTGCGAATTGCCGCGGTGGCAGCCACTTCCCGCAGCAACTCCGGCGGCGCCTTCTTGGTGAAACCGGTTTCGATGGCACGCATGATGAAGGCCTCGTCGATGACCCGCCGGGCATGCTCACTGGAGCTGATCAACTTGACCATGGTGCGGCGGGGCGTTTCCAGCAATACGCAGTGCGCCCCGGCACGAACCGTGGCATTGCGCCGGCGACCGGAAATCAGACTCATCTCGCCAAAAAATTCGCCCTTGCCCAGAGTGATCTGTTCACTGTCTCCAGGCTTCAACTCAACGCGCACCTCCCCTGAAAGCACTGAATAGAACGAATTGCTGTAGTCGTTTAGCCGGAAAATCACATCTTCGCGCTGTGGCGTGTGAAGAGTGCTGTCGAGGAGGAATTCGCGCAACTGCAGCGTGGTCATGTCGCCGAGAACCGGTACCGTCGTCCGGATGTGCTGCAGCGCACTGTCGGCGGACTGGAAACCGGGCATCGCCGCGAATTTCTCCTCCAGCAGCGGCTGATCAGCCGGCTCCACGTCATGACCGCGGATGAACTCGATGACCTCGAACCCCTGGTTCAGCGCCTGTTTGATCAGCGGGTAGCCCCCCAGGGCGCCGATGATGTAGAGGCCCGGCACGTTGGATTCATATTGGGCGCTCACCTCCGGCACCGCCGTTCGATCGTCGCTGGGGAACACCACGCCGCAGGACTCCACGAACCGTCGCGGCGGAATGGCCCCGATACGCGCGATGATGCGATGACAATCGATGACCGCCTCACCATCGGCGGTGTCCAGCGTCACACGACCGGCGAAATCCGCACCGTCCAGGGCTTCGACCCGGCGTATGGCACTGTTGTAGAAACAGCGAATGCGTCCGGAGTCGATGGCCCTGAGCACGGCGTCGCGGTTGCCGTCCTTGGCACGCGCGAACTCGTCACCGCGATTGACCATGACCACGCGGTTTGCCGCCGTCAGGGACACCGCGTTTTCGATGGCGGCGTCACCCGCGCCAACGACGACGATGACCTCGTCCGCGTAGGCCGCCGCATCGTCGAGCTGGTATTGGACGAACGGCAGGTCCTCGCCTTCGACGGCGAGCTTGCGGATATTGCCCTGCAGGCCGATGGCCAGGACCACGTGCTCTGCTGCCAGCGATTCGCCGTTTTTCCCTGTAACGCGAAACCCACCGTCGGACGGCTCAATTCCGGCGACTTCCACACCGAGGCGCACATTCACGCTGCGTTCGCTGGCTGCGTCACCCCAACCCGCAAGCACGGCCTCACGCTGACCGGCGTCGAAGGGCAAGGGGCTGCGGAGAGGCAACTGGCCCGGCTCCGCCATCACCAGCTTGCCCTTCTGGTAACGATAAATGGTGTTGGCGAGCTGGCCAGAAGATTCCAGCAGCACGTGCGAAACACCAGACTCGGCCGCCCGGGCGGCAGCACTGAGCCCAGCCGGCCCGGCGCCGATGATGGCTACGTTAAATCGGTCACCCACGACCCGCTCTTGATCGATTTAGCCGGGGATGACACCAGCGGGGCTCCTGGCCTGCCTCAAAGGACGCCCTGCGAAAGCATCGCATCCGCGACCTTGACGAAGCCCGCGATGTTCGCGCCCTTGACATAATTCGTCTGATCACCCTCTTGCCCATACCGTCGGCACATGTCGTGTATATCCTGCATGATTTCCCGCAGGCGTCGATTCAGCTCTTCGTGGCTCCAGGAAAGGCGCATGCTGTTCTGGGTCATTTCCAATCCGGACACCGCCACGCCGCCCGCATTGGCGGCCTTGCTCGGAGCATAGAGAATCCCGGAATCCAGAAACGCTTCGGCGGCCGGCAGTTCCGATGGCATGTTTGCGCCTTCGGAAACAGCGATGCAACCGTTCGCCAGCAGAGTCTTCGCATCTTCCTCGTTGATTTCATTCTGCGTGGCGCATGGCAGGGCCAGTTCACACGGCACGCCCCATGGCTTTTTGCCCTCGTGATACTCGACCCCAAACTCCTCGGCATACTCCGAGATTCGCCCGCGACGGTTCAACTTCAGATCCTTCAGCCAGCCCAGTTTGTCGTTGTCGATCCCCTCCGGATCGCAGACAAATCCTCCTGAGTCCGAGGCAGTCAGCACTTTAGCGCCTTCGGCAACAAGTTTTTCGATGGCATGAAGCGCCACATTGCCGGAGCCGGACACTACCGCGCTACGGCCAGCGACACCCTCGTCCTGCGTTGCCAGCATGTCCTGCAAAAAGTAAACCACGCCGTAGCCGGTGGCCTCGGTTCGGATCAGGCTGCCGCCAAAGCTCAGACCCTTGCCGGTGAGCACGCCGGTGTACTCGTTGGTCAGGCGCTTGTGCTGACCGAACAGGTAGGAGACTTCGCGGGCACCGACGCCGATATCGCCTGCCGGCACATCGACAAAATGGCCGATGTAACGGAACAGGCCCGTCATGAACGACTGGCAAAACCGCATAACCTCGCTGTCGGACTTTCCCTTGGGATTGAAGTCCGCACCGCCTTTCGCCCCCCCCATAGGCAATCCGGTCAGGCTGTTCTTGAAGGTTTGCTCGAAGGCCAGGAACTTCAGCACTGACAGGGTCAGGTCATGATCGAACCGCAGGCCGCCCTTGTAAGGACCGATGGCGTTGCTGTTCTGAACCCGGTATCCCCGGTTGGTCCGCACTTGACCCTCATCGTCTTCCCAACTGACGCGAAAAATGATGATGCGGTCCGGTTCGGTGAGCCGCTCCAGGATCTGGGCTTCCTGATAATGCGGTTTGTCTTCGATGAAGGGAATAATATTGGCGGCCACTTCGCATACCGCCTGGTGAAACTCGGGCTCCCCCGGATTTCGCCGCTCGAGTCCGTGCATGAACTCTTCAAGACGCCGATCGGTTGGAGAACTCATGACTTATACTCTGTTGGGACTTACCAATTGAATATAGCATGAGCCCTGAACAGCGGTCGGAACGGCGGTCGGAGCAGCGCAAGAGGGCCGGTGGCGGTGGCCGGGTTCGGTTCCTCCACAGGCGCTGGCAAGCCCTGGTGTTTGCAGTGCTGGCCTCGGCCCTGAGCCTGGCCGCGTATTGGTTCCATCCGGAGTTCCTCGAGAACCTGGATCAGCGCAGCCGCGACGTCGCCTTTCGCTGGCGAGACCCCCTGCCCCCAACTCCTGATGTGGCCATCATCGCTGTGGATGAGGCCAGCCTTCACGAATACGGTCGCTGGCCATGGCCGCGCAGCGTGCAGGCGCGCCTGATAGATCGTCTCACGGAGTACGGACCACGCGTCATTGCCCTCGACATCGTCTATGCGCAGCCCTCCAACGAAGCCTGCAACTGCGATGAGCAGGATGACATGTTGAAGACCGCGCTTGCTGCGGATGGCGCAATCATCATCGGCGGTTATTTTTTCCGGCCGAAAAGCAGTGGCAAGACCGAAGGGGAAGCCCGCGATCTGCTCTACGCCAACCGCATCAAACAAAAACTCATTCGCGCCGGGGGGCGCCTGGACGTGGTCCCGGAATGGCCGTTCGTTCAAACCTCCCAGGCTGAGTTCGCCCGCGAGATGACGGGTCTGGGCTTTTTCAATCGCCACACCGACATTGATGGGCTGGTGCGGACTGTTCCGCTGGTGATGCGTTACGACGGCGAAATATATCCATCGCTGGCCTTACGCGCACTGGCGGCCTGGCGGGGGGAGGAGCCTGGAATTGTCGCCGACAGCACCGGGATCACGGAAATCAGGCTCGGCGACGCTCCGATCCCGGTCGACGAACAGGGCCGGATGACCGCCAATTTCTATGATCTGGAGCGCGGCTTGCCGATTTACTCCGCTGCGGACGTCCTGGGCGGGCGTCTCGAGGCCGATGTCCTGCGCAACAGGCTGCTGTTCGTCGGCGTCACCGAAACCGGCGTTGGTGATCTCGTTCCAACCCCCGTCCACGGCCAGTTTCCCGGCGTCGCAGTGCATGCGACCGCAGCCGGTAACATCATCCAGCAGTCCTACCTGTACAAGGACCTCGGCACGGTACTGTATGACGTTGCCCTGATCGCCCTGATACCGCTCGTCTCGATCATGCTCATGGCCTTTATGGGAAAGCTGTCACACATGATTGTCGCCATGGTGTTTTTCTCAGCGCTGCTGGCCGGCGTGTTC
>JBFHEJ010000057.1:0-10552 GCA_041584255.1 Lysobacterales bacterium | reverse complement strand
GCAAGCCAATGGACAACGGGATACTGTGATCGTTCATCCCCTTGGATGGTGCTTGCGATGCAGCTGCTTTAATCCTTCACGGGCTATATGAGTATAAATCTGAGTGGTAGAAAGGTCACTATGACCCAGCAGGAGTTGCACCACCCTGAGATCCGCCCCATGGTTGAGCAAATGGGTCGCGAACGAGTGCCTCAGGACATGCGGCGAAAGGCTGTGCTTGATTCCCGCTGTCGCTGCATGGCGCTTGATGGCATGCCAGAAAGCCTGGCGCGTCATTCCTGAGCCCCTTGAGGTGACAAACACAGCCTGGCACTCGCGCCCCTTCAGCAAGTCACATCGACCTTCGCGAATGAAGCGCCTGACCCAGTCGAGCGCGTGTTCACCAAGAGGCACGAGCCGCTCTTTGCCGCCTTTTCCCAAAACCCGCACAACACCCTGGTTGAGATTGACGTTGGCCAGCTGCAGGGTGGTGAGTTCGCTTACCCTGAGTCCGGTGGCATACATCATTTCCAGCATGGCGCGGTCGCGTTGTCCCAGCGCGGTTTCAACGTCGGGCGCTTCGAGCAAACGTGTGATGCCTTGTTCATCGATTACCCTGGGCAGACCGCGACCGAGCTTCGGACTCTCGATCAGCGCCGTTGGATCCGAGGCAATGCACCCCTCGCGAAGCAGCCAGCGATAATACTGCCGAAATCCTGAAAGGTACCGCGACAAGGACCGCGCGGAGCGACCGTCGCGAACTTCACCGGCGAGGAAGGCAAGAATCTGGTCGCGACCTGCCGATTCAAGGGATTGGGCATGGTAATCGGCCAGGTAACGCGCCAGGTTGCTAAGGTCGTAGCGATAAGACGAGAGGGTGTTCTGGCTCAGTCCTCTCTCCGCCCAGATGGCATCGAGAAAGGCTTCGATCGAGCGTTCAGCCCCGGAAGGATTGGGTTTGAGTGAATCTTTCGATTGCGGCTCTTCAGGCACTCGGGATTCCTGTCTGCGCTGCATTTCGCGCGACTCTGATTTGCTGGCACACTGCCATGCGCCTCGCACATGACCGTCCCGCCCGGCATTCCGATAACATGTCCGGCGTTGCGCGGGCCGGCGGCCCGAAACGCCGCTGCGGACCTGAGGCCAGGTGAAAAGGACGGGGCGGCTCAAGCATGATCAGTGACCAGAATATCGGAGGCAGGAGCGCTATGCCAGATAAGCAGGGACAGCCAGATTCCTCCACTGGCGTCGCTTCCCATCAGCCGTGCGGCCTCGGTCGCAGACTGCTGATCATGGCTTACGACACCATCGCGGTCATTGCCCTGTTGATGGGGGTCACCGCCCTCCTGCTCCTGACGCCGCTCAGCAACCAGGCGGCAATGAAGGATCCGCTGCCGACTCTGATCCTGCTTCTCGCCTGGTTCCTTTACCTGGCCTGGTGCTGGCGAAAGGGCGGGCTGACCCTGGGCATGCGGGCCTGGCGAGTTTGCCTGGTGACCGAGGACGGCGCAGCCCCCGGTTGGGGCCAGTGCCTGCTGCGGTTTGTCGTGTCACTGTTGTCGGCTGCGGTATTCGGCGCAGGTTTTCTGTGGTCGCTTTTCGACGGCCGCCGCCGCACCTGGCACGACATGGCGAGCCGCACGGCTCTGGTGCGCGTGCCGCATTCGTCAGACCGATCTGCGTAGAATGAAGATCCCGGCAGCGCCAAGGATCAGCGCCGGCAGGACATGGGTCAGGATGGCGGGCACGGCATAGGCGTCGCCGAAATTCTGTATGCCGCGACTCAGGATCATGTACAGGCCCCCGAGCATCATCCCGACAAACATGCGAACGCCGAGGTTGTGACTGCGGGAGGAACCGAAAACAAAAGGCATTCCGGCGAGAACGAGCGCAATGATGGTCATCGGATAGAACGCCTTTTCCCAGAAAGCGCCCAGGTAGACGGAGTCATCGAGCCCGTTTTCACGCAGGTATTCCAGGTACCCCCACAATGATCGCATGGACAATCTCGCAGGGCGCGTCACCGCCGAATCGAGCAACTCCGGCCGCACTTCGGTGGGCCAAGTTTGCGTTGCGGCAGTCTCCGCAGCGGCTTGCCGGTCTCCCAGGGTTATGGTGTGGACGTCGTCGAGCCTCCACAGCCCACCGTCATGACTGGCGTTTTTTGCGCGGGTGATAGACTGCAACTGGTTGGTGTCGGAAAAGCCGTATATCACGACGTTCTTGAATTCCATTTGCTGACCCTCGCGATCGGCCGACAACAGGGGCAGCTGTATATTGATGATGTCGCCACCGTCGCGCAGCCACATGCCGCGATCACCGCCAAGCATCGCCTGCTCGCCACTCTCGCTCATTCTGAAAGCCCGCGCCTGGAACTCCGCTGACGGTGCCACGTATTCGCCCATGATGACAATGGGAATCGCCAGAACCCCTGCGCCGCCTAGGGCGGCGAGCGCCAACCGCATCCGGGAAACCCCGGAAGTTCTGAAGGCAACCAGTTCATTGCCGACGGCGAGGCTGCCGACGCCAACCAGCACGCCCAGCAGCGCAGCGAAAGGAAAAATCTGGTAAGCCATCCGCGGCGTTGTCCAAAGCACGAACCAAAGGGCATCGCCCGCACCATACCCGGCGGTGGCGCCACGGATCTCCGTTAGCGCGGAGATCATCATGTAGAACAGGGTAAGTCCGATCAGGATCAGCAGCGTACCCTGCATGGCTGCAAGCCCGACGTAGCGATCAACGATCTTGATCACCTTGCCGGCCTCCCCACCATGCGGCCCTGGCGATAAATCCAGGTAAGAGCGATGGCCAGCACCACCACATGCACCCACCACAACCCGAGGACAGGCGGCACGACCTCGTTGGCAATCCAGGCGCGGCTGAGGTAGAGCACATTGGCGTAGACGAGATAGGCGAGCATACCAAGGACGATGCGTCCGCCCCTCCCTTCGCGCGGTTGCGTGTGCGAAAGCGGGATGGCCAGCAACGCGAGGATCACGATCGCGATCGCCGGGGACACTCTGAACTGGATCTCGGCAATCTCCTCAGGGTCGGTTGAAAACAGCAACTCGCGGCTCGGGCGCGTTTGCAGGTCATCCACCATGCCGCGGACTTCCAGTTGAGGCAGACGAAGGTCGTTGCGGCTGAAGCGGATGATCCCGAAGTCGAGCGCCTGCGATGCACCCTCGGTGATCTGTCCGTCCTCCAGGGTCAAATAGCGCATGCCAGTTGCCGCGTCCAGCCAGTAGTACCCTTGCCGGGCAATCCACACCTGCTCACGCTCATCGCGCCTTTGCTGGATAAATATGTTGTTGAGGGTTCTGCCGTCGGCCTCGACCGACTCGGCATAGAGCACCGTGTCGCCGCCGCGCAATACGTGAAACTGGCCTGTCCTCAGCCCCCATTCCGACGCTGTCCTGAACGCCTCTTCGAGTTTCAGCTGCTGCAATTCCGCGGCACGCGGGGCCACGAACAAGGCGCTGAGGAGAAGCAGACCGGAAATTGGCAAGACCAGATTGAAAAGCGGGCGAAGCAGCATCGACCAGCTGAATCCGCTGGCACGCATCACGGCCATTTCCTGGTCGCGGTACAGGCGGCCCAATCCCCAGGTGACGGCCACGAAGGCCGAGAGCGGCACAATGGTGCCCAGCGCATCCGGCATTCGCAGCAGCATAAGCAACCCCAACAGGCTTGTCGGAATGCGACCGCTGGCGACATCGCTCAACAACTCTGCGAAAGAAAGAGCGATCGTGACGGTGAGCAGGACCAGGATCACGGCCAGCAGCGTCAAGAACCACTCGCGCAGGACGTATTTCTGCAAAATGTTCAGACTTAACCCCGCTGCGGCCGGAATGGATGTGCAAGATGAAAAACGAAGCTCGCCGCAAATTCTTTCATCGATTTGCAAAATATGCCATGGCCAGTTTCAACGCAACCGCGCATAGTCCAGACCGCCCTGTCGCAGCCCTCCCCAGCGCGGTTGGGATATTAATGCTTGAAACCGGGTAGAATAGCGCGCTTTATCACCGGCCCTTGTGCGGCCGAATCCGTTATTCACTTCGAGGGAAGGACAACATGAAACTGAGCCTGAGCTCAACACCCGTGGCTGAAGCCAGGACAGCATGTATCGTCATCACGGCCACCGACGGCGGACCGCTGAGCGATTCGGCCAGGGCAATCGACCAAGCCAGCGATGGCGCGTTTTCGGCCTTGCTGGAATCCCGTGATGTCAGCACTTCGCTGGGCAAGACGACCATGCTCCATGGCCTGGCCGGGCTGACCTCAAAACGCGTTCTGGTCATTGGGGTGGGCAAGGCGGGCGAGCTAAACGCGGCCCGTTGGGATCGTGCTTGCCTGGCAGCCGGTAAGGCGTTGCGTGACCATCCCCTGACGGAATGCCACGTGTTCGCCCATGACCAGGAAATCGAAGGCTCCGACAGTCGCTGGCGACTGCGGCAGCTCGCTCTGGCCCTGCAACGAGCGAACTACCTGTACACGTCGACCAAGCCGCTCAAGGAAGACGCGCCGGTTCCACTCAAGTCCGCCGTTTTCCACGACGGTCCTGGCGCCAAATCCGCTCTTGAAGAAGCGCGTGGCATGGCTGCGGGCTTCGTCAAGGCCCGGCACCTGGGCGACCTGCCCCCCAACATCTGCAACCCGGCCTACCTGGCCCAGGAGGCAAAAGCCATTGCCAAGACCTACGATTCCGTGGATCTCGATATCCTGGATGTCGGGCAAATGGCGGAACTTGGCATGGACGCACTGCTGGGCGTGGCCCGTGGCAGCGCCAACGAACCACGCCTGATCGTACTGAATTACAAAGGCGGTAAGGAGGGGGACCAACCGGTGGTGATGGTGGGGAAAGGCATCACCTTCGATTCCGGAGGGATATCCCTCAAACAACCCCAACACATGGACCAGATGAAGATGGACATGTGTGGCGCTGCTGGCGTGCTCGGCGCTTTCATCGCCTGCGCGGAACTCCGACTCAAAGTAAACGTTGTGTGCATCGTCCCGGCTGTCGAAAACATGCCGGACGGCAACGCCTACAGGCCGGGCGACGTGGTGACCAGTATGTCCGGCACTACCATCGAGGTCCTGAATACCGACGCTGAAGGGCGCCTTATTCTGTGCGATGCACTAACGTACGCAGAGCGCTTCGAACCACGGTTCGTGATTGACGCGGCGACGCTGACCGGCGCCTGCGTCATTGCCCTCGGCCACCATGCAACGGGGCTGATGAGCAATGACGACGAACTCGCGGAGTCTTTGCTGCAGGCTGGACAGAAAAGCATGGATCGCGCCTGGCGTCTGCCAATCTGGGAAGAGTACGCGCAGCAACTCGAGACCCCGTTTGCTGACCTGAAAAACGTTGGCGGCATGCCCGCAGGGGCCATCACCGCCGGCTGTTTCCTGGCGCGGTTTGCAAAGGGCCAGCGCTGGGCGCATCTGGACATCGCCGGGTCGGCCTGGAAGTGGGGTGAGACCGAGGGGGCAACGGGCCGTCCCGTCGGACTGCTGACGCAATTTCTGATCGACCTGGCGGACTGACCGTTAGCGGCGCGCAGCAGTACGCTTTACGCATGGAAAAGAGTTACCGACCCCGAAACATCGAAGAGGGCTGGTATCGCCGCTGGGAAGAACAGGGTTATTTTGCCCCTGCTCCTCAAGGCGACAGCTATTGCATCATGCTGCCGCCCCCTAATGTCACCGGCAGCCTGCACATGGGACACGCTTTCCAGTGCACCATCATGGACGCCCTCACTCGCTGGCGCCGGATGCAGGGCCGATCTGCACTGTGGCAGCCAGGCGTGGACCATGCCGGCATCGCCACCCAGATGGTGGTCGAGCGGCAACTGGCCGCTGAGGGCAAATCCCGCCATGAGCTGGGTCGTGAAGCCTTTGTCGAGGCGGTCTGGGGGTGGAAAGACCAGTCCGGTGACACGATCGGCAATCAGCTTCGGCGACTGGGCGCATCGGTCGACTGGGACCACCATTGCTTCACCATGGACGAGCCGCTTTCGCACGCGGTACGGAAGGTTTTCGTCAGCCTTTTCCAGGATGGTTTGATTTACCGTGGCAAGCGGCTGGTCAACTGGGATCCGCAATTGCACACCGCGCTGTCCGACCTCGAAGTCCTTTCCACCGAAGAAAACGGCAAACTCTGGCATATTCGCTATCCCCGGGAGGACGGCCGGGGCGACGTGGTGGTGGCCACGACGAGGCCCGAGACCATGCTGGGTGACACGGCCGTGGCCGTCAGTCCCGATGATCCACGATACCGTGACCTTGTGGGTGAGTTCCTGGAGTTGCCATTGACCGGTCGGCGGATCCCGGTCATCGCGGACGATTACGTGGACCCCGAATTCGGCACCGGCTGCGTCAAGATCACGCCCGCGCACGACTTCAACGACTATGAAGTGGGTCAGCGCCACGATCTCGAACAAATCAATGTGCTGAACCCGGATGCAACCCTCAATGACAACGCGCCGGAAGCGTTCCGCGGGCTGGACCGATTCGAAGCCCGCAAGCAGATCGTCGAAAAGCTCAAGACGTTAGGCCTGCTGGAGAAGGTGGAGGACCACAAGATGATGGTCCCGCGCGGTGACCGTTCTGGTGAGGTCGTCGAGCCCTATCTCACGGACCAGTGGTACGTAAAGATCGCGCCGTTGGCCGAGCCTGCCATCGAAGCCGTCGAGTCCGGACGAATCCGTTTTGTTCCGGAGAACTGGGACAAGACCTATTTCAGCTGGATGCACAACATCCAGGACTGGTGCATCAGCCGGCAGCTCTGGTGGGGTCATCGCATCCCCGCCTGGTATGACACCGAAGGCAACATCCATGTCGGCATGGACGAAAGTGACGCGCGGCGGCGCTCCGGCATCGACGGCGACGTTCCGCTGAGCCAGGACGAAGACGTGCTCGACACCTGGTTCTCTTCGGCATTGTGGCCGTTCTCAACCCTGGGATGGCCTGAGGACACCGATCGCCTCCGGCGCTTCTACCCGACCGATGTGCTGGTCACGGGATTCGACATCATCTTTTTCTGGGTGGCCCGCATGATCATGATGGGTCTGCGATTCCGGGGCGAGGTCCCATTCCACACCGTGTACATTCACGGCCTGATTCACGATGGTCACGGGCAGAAAATGTCCAAGTCAAAGGGCAACGTGCTCGACCCACTGGACCTCATCGATGGCATCGGCCTAGACGACCTGATTGCCAAGCGCACCGAGGGGTTGATGCAGCCCCACATGGCGCCCGCCATCGAGAAAGCCACCCGCAAGGAGTTTCCCGACGGCATCCCGGCCTTTGGCACCGATGCCCTGCGCTTCACGTTTGCATCGCTGGCCACGACCGGCAGGGACATACGCTTTGAACTGGGACGTATCGAAGGCTATCGCAATTTCTGCAATAAGCTCTGGAATGCCGCAAGGTATGTGCTGGGGCAAATCGAAGGACAGGCCGTTGCCAGCGAAACTGAGGCGGCAAACCACGCCGGAGAAGTCGATCTCTGGATAGAGGCGCGTTTTGCTGAAATGCAGTCGCAGCTCAATCACCACCTCGAGTCGTTCCGCCTCGACCTTGCTGCGCAGGCACTCTATGATTTCACCTGGAACGAATACTGCGACTGGTACCTTGAATTTTCCAAGTCCGCGCTGCACGACGGGACACACGAGCAACAGGCAGCTACCCGCCGGACATTGCTGAGCATTCTGGATCGGCTCCTGAGGGCCACCCATCCGATCATGCCCTTCATTACCGAAGACATCTGGCAACGCCTGCGTGAACCCTTGGGTATCGAGGGCGAGAGCATCATGAAGCAGCCGTGGCCGGAACTGCAAGAGGGCGAGAACACTGCCGGGAGTGAAACCGTTGAGTCCGTAGAATGGCTCAAATCTGTGATCCAGGGCGTGCGACAGGTTCGTTCTGAGCTTGACCTGCCACCCTCGCGTTCATTGCCGCTTTGGTTCCAGGGCGGCGATGACGCCGACCGTGAACGCAGCCGGCGCTTCGAGCCGCTGATTGCGCGTCTGGCCCGCGTCGAAAGCTTCGAATGGCAGGCGGCAGAGGCCGAATCGTCGAAATGCGCGGTTTCACTGGTCGGCTCACTGCGGCTCCTCATACCACTGGAAGGCCTTGTCGATCCCGAGGCCGAACTGGAGCGGCTGGGGCGCAGTCTGGATCGCGAGAAAGCCGATCTCAAGAAATCGCGGGCCAAACTCGACAACAGGAAATTCGTTGAGGGCGCCCCGTCCGACGTCGTCGATCAGGAACGCCGGCGGCTTGCTGAGCATGAATCTTCAGTGGCGCAGCTGGAGGACCAGGTCAGCCGGATGGAGGCGCTGCGCTGATTGCCGCAAAACCGCTTTGTTAAAAGGGATTCGGCCTCAGCCTGGGTGGCCCTTCCGAGGATTTGTGCTCGCCCAGATTCAGCCGCATCACGATAGCGGTTTCCCGGCCTTTTTCTGCCCGGTAATAATTGCGCCGTTCCCCGGCGTTTACAAAACCCCTTTTTTCGTAAAGCCTGATGGCCGCCTGATTGCTCGGCCGAACTTCCAGGAACATGCTGTCGCAGCCATTCAATGCCGCGTGCCAGATGGCATGCTCGAGAAGCAGGGCCCCATAGCCGGCGCGTTGCCACTCAGGGTCGACACAGAGATTGAGCAGGTGGGACTCACCCGCCGCACAGGTCTGGATAGCGTAAGCAATTAGCCGATCGCGAACCTGTAGCCCCCAGCAGTCATAACCCACCCGCAAGCAGTCTGAGAAGATTCCCCTGGACCAGGGGAACGGATAGGCGCTGCGCTCGATCTCGACAATACGATCGAGGTCGTCGCGGGTCAGCGTCCGAAAATCAGGATCGAATGGACGAGGGTTAGCACTCATTCCTTTGAGGTCCGTGGGCTCATGTAGCCGCAATACCCTGATCGCACATCAGTTTCCAGAGTATACGCTTGGCCTCGCGGTCTTTTCCAAGCCGCGCCAGGCTCGGAACGACATGCATCCTGGCAGCCCCCAGGACGGCAGGCACGACCGAGCCAAACAACCGGGCCGCAGCAACCTCCCCAAAAATCAGCACCTCGGTAGCCAGGCGCTCTGCCACAGCTTCGCGCAGCGACACGGTGTCGGGGGTATCGATCGCACCTTCGGCAGGCCACGCCCAGACAGGCGCACTTCTCATCGCCCCGGAGATGTCCGTCGCAAGTTTGAGCCTGGCCTCCTCGGCGCTCAAAGCGATACACAGCAGTTCGCCATTGCCCGGGCTTACGACAAGGCGCGGCTCCGAACCGGCAATCGCCGCAGCGAACCGCTCGCCGCGCGGCATCCAAACATCAATGTCCATGGCTTCGAGGTAGGCCAGTCGCAATTCGTCCATCAACCTTCCGTCCCGTTGCCGTCCGATTCCCGTTCCGGGTCATCCGTATTTTGCCGCGAACGGCGCTGGCGCATGCGCTGAACACGGCGAAGCCGCCATTCGCGGCGTTTAACGACGGTGATGACCAGCCCGGAAAAGACGTAGATCAGCCCGCCAAGCAGCAATACTGCGGGTGGATCGACGGCGAGCAACACGATGACCAGCACGATGGCAAACAGCCATGCGCCCGGTATCCTGTCGCCCCTGGGCCATCCCTTGCCGCTGAAATAGCGCACCCTTGAAAACATCAGGAGACCCAGGAATACCGTCTCGACCCACATCACCCAGCGGACAGTCGCACCGTCGACACCGTGATCGGCAAAAAACCAAATGGTCGCAACCAGGGTAACAGCTGCTGCCGGACTGGCAAGCCCCTGGAAATAACGTTTGTCGGAAACCTTGGCCTGGGTGTTGAATCGCGCCAGGCGTAAGGCGGCACAGGCGACAAAAATAAACGCCGCAAGCCAACCGAGCTTGCCCGACAGCGAACCTGATTCACTCAGGCTCGCCAGAGACCAGTTGAAAGCGAGGAGCGCAGGCGCAAGCCCGAAAGATACGAGATCCGAGAGGCTGTCGTACTGGACTCCGAAATCGGTTTCCGTTTTCGTCAGCCTGGCGACGCGGCCGTCGAGCGCGTCGAGCAGGGCAGCCACCAGCACGGCTATCGCGGAAATCACAAAGCGTCCGTTGATACCTGAAATGATCGAGAAGAAACCGGCGAAGAGCGCGCCGGTGGTCAGGGCATTAGGCAGCAGGTAGACCCCTCTGCGGATTTTGGCTTGACCCGATCCCATCCATGCTTCCCAGGAAACGTGATATAACTCCTATGGTAACCAACAGGGGGTGTGACATGAAACTTGCCAATCCACGATTCCTGATAATTTTTTCTGCGTTTTTGGGCGGGCTGATCACAGCACCGGCTGTTTTTTCTGAGATTTATCGGTGGGTTGACGAGAACGGCATTGTGCACTACAGCGAGGTACCGCCCTCATCCAACCAGCAGGCCGAAATCAGGGATCTGCCGGCCACCCCAGAGGAAATCGGCGAGATCCCGCCAGCCGGCATCGACTTCGACGGCGACGGAACGGGCGGCGCCGAAGCGACGGCAGCAGCAGAGCTCAAGCGGCAACAATTGGCCGAATCCCGCGAACAGCT
>JBFHEJ010000056.1:0-10781 GCA_041584255.1 Lysobacterales bacterium | reverse complement strand
TCCTTAGCTCTTTCGAGCCTTATGCGTGAGGGTATAAACCTCTCCCGCCTCTGCAAGAGCCGGATTGCACCCAGGAGTTATTCGGTTCTTATTTCTTCTTGTTTGCGGGCTTCGAGCGCTCCCCTCGAGCGGCATTATGGCCGTTTCATACTCGATGAAAAGTCATGCCAATGAGCGCTTTCGCTGGCAAAGCAGACCCGGCCGTTCGAGGTACGACGCTGGTGACTGCCCTGGGCGGAATACACAGTCCTGAACTCAAGGCGCCCAGCGGCATTCGATCCCTTTCCCAAGGGCTAGACTCAATCCGATTCGCCCATTATCGGCCGCAGGCGGCGACCCTGTCGTCGTGGCCAAAGCCGAGGCTGTTGTGAGTAATGTGGGTAAGCCTCGAAACGCCGCCGAGGCCACAAAGGAGCGAATTTCTGCCGCTTGTCCACGCGCCGCACCCGTTCGTCGGAATCAGGAAAAAGTCTTTTGCATTTCGACATGCGGCGGCATAGATTGAAATCAGTTTTCTGCCCTCCTGGTCGGAAAACACTGAGAGCGAAATCTGAGCCTCGCACGGCTGCCAAGGGGAGTCGCGGCTAGCCGGACGGGGCCAAGGGGTTAGCGATGTGTACACGCAATGCGTACACGCTCTTGAGTGTTTGCACCCAGGAACGTGCACTAATACCAAGCCTTTTTCCCCGCCAGCGGGGAACATCCCTGGTCGAAATCCTGATCGCGATGCTGCTCAGCCTCATTGTGTCAATGTCGGCCGTTCTCGCCCTGAACAACAGCCTGGGCGCGAATTCCGGCGTCATGCAATACACCCTGCTGTCCATTGAGTTGCGCCGCTCGATGCAACTCATGAGCCGTGATATTCGCCGCGCCGGCTACACGGCCGGTGCGCAGTGGTGCCTGGCCAACACGCTGTGCCTGCCCGATACCAGCATTGCCCTGACCGATCCGCTTGGTATTCTCGATCCGCTGCCGCTGCTGGACAGCATCGAGCTGCCGGACGGAATCAAAATCGACGACGGGGGCGACTGTTTTACTTTTGAACTCGACAGTGACCAGGACGCCACGATCGATGACGGTGACTACGGCGGCTATCGGCATATCGAAGACAACGGTGTCGGCGTGTTGATGACGTGGATGGGGCAGGAAGCGCCAAACTGCAGCAGCACGCTGGACAACTGGGCGCCCGTCACAAATGTATCTATGATCGATATCAGCGAATTTTCAGTGACCGACTCCGGCTCGTTTGACGAAGTGGTTTCCACCGATCTCCTCGGAAACACCACTGCTCAGCGGGTTCGCAGGATTCGGCTGCAAATATCGGGGCGGCTGATTGCTGACGGGGACGTCAGTGAAACCGTGGAAACCACGGTCGATGTTCGCAACGACATCATGATGTAGGACGAGGATCCACGGACAGGAATCAACAGCAGCAGGAGCAAGGGAGCCATTGAATGAAGCGAAAGGAGTTCGCTGAACAACAAGCCGGCCAACTGCGCGAGGGATTGCGCCGGCCGGCAGGCGGGATCATCACCATCTACACCGTCGTGATGGTCCTGCTGTTGATGGCGACCCTCCTCACCTACGCCACGTACGCCAGCATGGGCGAGCAGCGCCAGTCGGCCAACGAGCTGCGCCAGAAACAGGCGTTTCACGCCGCCCAGGCCGGGATTGAGCTTGGCGCTGAGTGGTTCCGTGCCCAGTCACCGTTGATCAATGCCGATGCCGAGGACATTGTCGGCGCACAGGACGGCTTCTTTTATCCGGGTGGCGAGCGTTGGACCAAATGCGCCGACGTCGATTACTCAGGCGACAAATCGCACCCCTGCTGGGGTGATCCCAACGCGCAACGCCGGCCTTACGTCTACTTCTACAATCACGACGGTTCCACCCACCTGCCGATCGACAGCATGCCCCTGGCCGAGGGTTCTGAGGTCGAGGTCGAAGCCCTGTTGTGTTTCATCTTCATCGAAGACCTCGACATCCTGCAGGGCCTCACTTCAGAGATCATGGGTTGTCAACTGCTCGAAGGCCTGCTGGTGGACAACTCCAAGTTCATGATCACACTACTTTCCCGTGGCCTGGCGGACTGTGACAGCCGAGCCTGCGGGGCCGAGGCGAAGATCAGCCAGGCGGTCACCAATTTCAACATCGGCGCGCACGCCTCGACACCTGCCGTGCCGCTGGTCGCCGACGGGCCACTGCCCGTCACGGGCTTGCTGCAACTGGCCGCCAACGAAGACAACCCGGCCAACCCGATCTCGATCTGGGGCAACATGAACGAGTCGTGCGACGGCGCCACCGTTGATTTCGACAGCTCATCGCTGCTTTCCTGCCCCGTCAGCGTGCTCGAGAACGGCGGCGGCGACTGCCCCTCGCCCGACGGCCTGCCTGAAGTGCTGGCGGCGGTGACGAACGGCGATGTGCTGAGCGCCACCAGCCACATGCTCGGAGTCCTCAGCGTCGTGGCCGGCGCCGGCGCCGATCTGCTGGGCGATACCAGCTTTCCCTGCGATTTGTTCGCCGCCTACTTCGGCGTGGCGGAACAGAACTGGGCCTTTGTGCGCGACAGCGTGACGGTGATCAACGATTGCAGCGTGCTCGATGCGGAGTCCCACGGCACTTTCTGGGTCACCGGTGACAATTGCGAAATGTCCGGGCCGGTGGGCTCCGAGGACAGCCCGGTAATGATCATCAGCGCCGCCACCACCACCCACCTCGCCAGCGGGGCCCATCTTCATGGCACTTTGTACGTCACCGACGTCGAGGACGCCAGCGCCAGCCTGTCTGCTGCGGACGGGTCGCTGGTGCAGGGTCAAATCATTTCGGACGGCGCCTGGGGCTCGATTGGCGGGACGGTAACGGTCGTTTATGACGAGGGATTGATCGTCGATTCGGTATTGACGGCCAACCTGGGCAGCGTGCACGGCACATGGACGGACTTTCACAAGGAATGGGAGTAGCAACATGAAGCGGAAATTCAATAATCAGCGCTCACTCACACCACGCGGATACAGTCTTCTGGAAGTACTCATCGCCATGGGCGTCTTCGGCTTCGGCATTCTCGCCTTCATGCAGCTCCAGGGCGCGCTGAACCGCGCCAATCTGGATGCGCGCATACGGACACTGGCGGCAAACATCGCCGAGGAACACATCGAAACGCAAAAACACTTCACACGACTGGCTGCCGACGAACAAGGCCTGGAATTTACCTACGAAAACATCTCCACCGGAACTTCCACGGTGACACGCGGCGGTATCGCGTTCACCATCGAGCAGACGGTGACGGACTACTACTGGGATCGTGATAGTGGGCAGTTCACCCAGACTGCGCCAAGGGGAGCCGTATTCTCGGACTTCAAGAGGGTCGATATTGCGGTCTCGTGGGACGACAGCCCGGAATTCCTGCGCGGGGATCAAGCGGGTCAAACAGTGAGGCGCCTGGGCAGTGGCGAGGCCGCAGTCTCGACGGTAATTTCGTCCCGCGTCACGGCGACCAACCATCTGGCCTTGCTGGACGAGCTGGCCATCCAAAATTTGTGCACCCCATTGGTCGACTGCCCTTATGACGGGCAACTGGCCGGGGCGGGACTTCCAACACACTAGCGGCGCGCGAATTGCGGATATAATGCCGGGGTGAAAGTCACAGCGATACTGCCCTGGCAAAAATTGGCGCGCGCCACGCTGCTCGTCGCGCTGCTGGCCGGCCAGGGCATCGCGGCGGCACACGAGGTCCTGCACTGGGATCAACCGACGCAGGGAAGGTGCGCGACCTGTTCGCTATCCAGCCACCTCAATGCACCAGCCACTGTCGACGAACACTCCGAGGCGACCAGGGCCCAAAACGCTTACTGCTGCCTCCCGGTCATCCGCAGTCGATGTGGCGGCGTCGAGATTGCCTATCTTCAGCGCGCTCCACCCTTTTCTCTCTAATTTCGTTTAACTGATTGTTTTTATTAAAGTATCTGCTGCTTGGCAGGTTCTGATATATCAGATAAAGAGATGAAAAGCAGAAATCTGATTCTTTATTTCCTGGCCATGTCACTGGGTGCAGTCGGGTTATCGCCGGGCGCGCTATTTGCCCAGCAGCCCCCCAGCGGAGAACGCGATCCGGCACACGAGGCCTGGCACGATCAGCAGGAACTCGAAGAGGTCAGGGTTACGGCTACCCCGCTCGCCAGCGACGCGCTCGAAATGACCCAGTCCGCCACAATCCTCAGCGGCGAGGCGCTCAATCGCGAACTGTCGTCGTCACTGGGCGACACCCTCAAGAACATGCCTGGTCTGAGCTCTGCCAGCTTCGGCGCCAACATCGGTCGGCCAATCATCCGGGGCATGGATGCGGCACGCGTGGGTGTGATGGAAAACAACCTCTCCAGCAATGACGCGTCCAAGGCCAGCCAGGACCACGCGGTCGCGATCGAGCCGTTCCTGGCCGATCAGATCGAGGTGTTGCGCGGTCCGGCCACCCTGCTTTACGGTTCGGACTCCATTGGCGGCGTGGTCAACGTGCGAACCAACCGCATTCCGCAGGATCCGGTGGACGGCTTGTCCGCGCGAGTGGTGCTCCAGGGAGACACAGTAGCCGACGAGCGCTATGGTGCGGCCCGTCTCGATAGCGGCACGGAGAACTTTGCCTTTCACGCCGACGGCTGGTACCGCGACAGCGACGATTACGAGATTCCGGGATTCGCTGAAGCGGACCCGCAGCCCGGCGAGCAGCCGCCCGGCAAACTCTTCAACAGTGCCCTGCAAAACCAGGGTGGCGCGCTGGGAGGAACATGGTTCGGTGAGACCTGGCAGGCGGGCGTCGCGGTGTCGGCCTACGATTCCGACTACGGCATACCCGGCGAGGGGCACCATCATCAGGACGAGGGAGCGCACGCGGAAGAGGATGAGGAGGCCGCCCCGGTCCGCATCAACCTCGAATCAGTACGCATCGACGGCGAGCTTCGGGCGACCCGGCCGTGGCGGGGAATCGAGCGGGTCCAACTGCTGGTCAGCAACACCGATTATGAGCACACCGAACTCGAGGGCGCCGAGGCAGGCACCGTCTTCGCCAGCGACACCACCGATGCGCGACTCGAGGTCACTCACGAACGGATCGGCGACTGGCGGGGTGTCCTCGGTTTTCAGTACAGCGCACAGGATTTTTCCGCCATCGGCGAAGAGGCATTCGTGCCACCTTCGACCACCGATGCATTCGGCCTGTTCTGGCTGGAGGAAGCTGAATTCGAATTGATCCGCATGGAGTTCGGCCTGCGCTACGAAAATGTCGATACCGATACCGACGGCGGCCGCACGGCCGACCACAGTCCGTTCAGCGCGTCGGCCGGCGCCATCTGGCACGTAGATGCAAACAGTCACGTGGCGATCAACTTCGCGCATGCCCAGCGCGCTCCGGGCGACGAGGAATTGTTTGCCTTTGGTCCCCACGTGGCGACGCAGGTATTCGAGATCGGCGATCCGCACCTGGCGACTGAAACTTCCAATTCGCTCGAGGCCAGTTTTAAAAAGCATGCGGGCCGGCTGACCCTTACACTGACCGCTTATTACAACGAATTCGACAATTTTATTTACCTCGCCGACATCGGAGAGGTCGAAGACGATCTGCCGGTGCGGCTGTGGACCCAACAGGGCGCCAAATTCACCGGCGGCGAAGCCGAATTCCGCTACGACATCGGGCATTTCGACTCCGGGCACTGGGAAGCCTGGGCCTTCGCCGATGTGGTCAGGGCCAGTTTCGACGACGGCTACGACGTGCCCCGCATCCCGCCCCGCCGTCTGGGCGCGGGCATTGACTGGAGTCAAGGTCGGTGGACGGCTGCGCTGTCCTGGATTCATGCCGCAGCGCAGCACCGCGTCGCGGAGTATGAAACGGCGACAGGCGGATATGACGACGTTGCCTTCGACGTGACCTATCGCTTGCCCGGGGCCGGCAATTCCAGTTGGGACTTGTTCATGCGCGGACGTAATTTGCTCGACGATGAGATTCGCAACCATCCGTCGTTTCTGAAGGACCTGGCGCCGCAAGCCGGGCGGAATGTGATCGCCGGTGTGCGGGTCTCCTTTTAAGACAGCCTGAAAGGCAAAATTGGACGAATCGGAGAAATCGGAGTATGTTAAAAAACAGATTAAGGGGGCGAGTTAAAGGGATTTGGTCGAAAGACGTACAGGGACGACCTGATATCTCGCCACCCGACGAAAGTGTGTCGGGATATACATGGCCGGGTTGGACTTATTCGCCGCCCGGCCATGTCTTTTCTGAAGGACTCTCAATATGAAATTTCGGCCCACCTTCTATTTGGTGGCGGCGCTTGTCGCCTGTGTCATTACGTCGTGCTCGAAACCGGCCGACTCTGTCAAGGCGCCGGCTCATTCGGCAACCCTGCCCGAAGGCATTCGCCTGGTGGAAACCTGGGACGGGGGCGGCGACGGCGAATTGGCGATCCCCTACCACAAGTACGAACTCGACAACGGTCTCACCGTGATCCTCCACGAGGATCATTCCGATCCCATGGTGCACGTCGAAGTGGCCTACCATGTCGGCTCGGCCCGCGAGGAACCGGGTCGGTCCGGCTTCGCGCATTTCTTCGAGCACATGATGTTCGAGGGTTCTGCAAACGTTGGCGAAGGCGAGTTTTCGAAGCTGCTCACCGACGCCGGCGGCGCTGTCAACGGCACCACCAACTCCGACCGCACCAACTATTTCGCGACCGTCCCGCGCAACCAGCTCGAACTCCTGCTGTGGCTCGAGGCGGACCGCATGGGCCTGCTGCTGCCGGCGGTCGACCAGGAGAAGTTCGAAGTGCAGCGGGAAACCGTCAAGAACGAGCGTGGCCAGCGGGTCGACAACGTCCCCTACGGCCGCGCCTCGGAAACCATGATGAAAAATCTCTATCCAGCGGGCCATCCCTATTCGTGGCCGGTGATCGGCTGGATCGAGGACCTCAACGCCGCTGACCTCGATGATCTCAAGCGTTTTTTCCTGCGCTGGTACGGACCCAACAACGCGCAGCTCGTCATTGGCGGTGACATCGACGTCACCCAGACACTGGAATGGATCGACAAATATTTCGGCCCGATTCCGCGCGGCCCGGCTGCTGAAGACCTGCCCACCCGGCCCGCCAGCATCGAGCGTGACCGTTACGTCACCATGGAGGACAACATCCATCTGCCGGCCATCGCCATGCTGGTGCCCACCGTCTACTTCGACCATCCGGACGAAGCGCCGCTGGACATCGCGGCGCGTATCCTCGGCCAGGGCCAGGCCTCTTTGCTTTATCAGCGGCTGGTCCAGACCGGCCGGGCGGTCAACGCCTTCGTCAGCCACCCGTGCCGCGAGCTGGCCTGTGAAATGTCTTTCATCGTGGTGCAGAATCTGGCGTCCGGCGAAACCCTGGCCGAGATGGAGGCCGCGATTCGCGAAACCCTGCGCGAATTTGCCGAGCGCGGCGTGACCCAGGACGACCTCGAAATGTTCAAGGCGCGCTACGAGTCCGGGCGGGTGTTCGGCATGCAGAGTGTGGCCGGAAAGGTCGGCGCGCTGGCCTGGACCGAAATGTTTACCGGCGATCCAAGACGGGCGCTGGAAGACATAGAGCGCTACCAGGCGGTGTCTACCGAAGACGTCACGCGTGCATTTCGCGAATACATCGAAGACCAGCCCATGGTCGTCCTCAGCATCGTACCCAACGGCCTGAGCGGAGTCGCCGCCAGGCCACAGGATTATGACGCGCCCGCTCCGCTGGGCGAGGCGGACGAGCCGGAATCCACGCCGGAACTGCGCACCTTCACTGACGATTTCGACCGCAGCGTGCAACCGGAACCCGGGCACAATCCCAATGCCGAATTGCCGCCTGTGACGGATGACCGGCTGGCCAATGGCGTACGCCTGCTGGCGGTGCCCAACAACGAGACACCGACGGTCACGATCCGGGCCGTGTTCGATATGGGCCAGCGTGACGAACCGGCAGGCAAGGCCGGCCTCGCCAACCTGACAACGGCGTTGATGGGCGAAGCGACACAGCGGCGCACCGCAGCCGAGTTTTCCGACGCCCTGGACCGGATTGGCGCGCGCCTGTCGGTCAGTTCAGGCAGCTATGAATCGAGCGTGACGCTGGCGGTGCTCGATCGCCATCTCGAGGCGGCCATGGACCTCATGATGGAACGCATTCTCGAGCCGGCCTTCACCCAGGAGGACTTCGACCGGTTGAAAGCACAGTTGATGGAAGGACTGATCCAGGCGCGCAAGTCAGGGCCCGCACTCGCCGCACGCGCCACCGACGCGGTGCTGGCCGGACCGACGCACCCGCTGTCCTACCCCGGGAGCGGGTTGCCATCGACGGTCGAGGGCCTGACGCTCGACGATGTCAAATCATTCTACGCAGAACATATCCCGTCGCATCTCAAGGGCGTCCTGGTCAGCACCAGCCTGCCGATGGAAGCCATTGATTCTGCGCTCGCGCCGCTGGCCGCTGTGCAGATTCGGGAAAACGTGCGCGGCCCGATTGAAAATCTGCCCGCCATCGAAGGACGCCGGATTTACCTCGTCAACAAGGACGACGCCGCGCAGTCAAGCCTGCGCCTGGCCCACCCTTCCCTGCCTTTTGACGCCCTCGGCGATCATTTTCGTTCCGGGCTAATGAACTTTCCATTCGGCGGTAATTTCGACTCGCGCATCAATCTCAACCTGCGCGAGGAAAAGGGCTGGACCTATGGCGCATCCACCGGATTCAGCGGCGGCCCCGAGCTGGGCAGCTTTCGCTTCTCCGCCGAGATCAACCGGCAAGCCACGCTGGACGCGATCAGGGAGGTGCTTCGCGAGCTCAACGAATACGCCAGCGGGGGCATGACCGAAGAGGAATACCGATACATGCGCAACGCCGTCGGCCAGCGTGACGCGCTGCGTTACGAAACCCCCGGCGCCAAGCTGGGGTTGCTGTCGAACGTGCTGCGCTACGACCTGCCACCGAACTACCGCAAGCAGCAAAATCGGTTACTTGAAGAGGTCGATCGCGAGGAGCTCAACGCGCTGGCAGCTGAGCTGATTCACCCGGATAACCTTGCCATTGTGGTGGTCGGCGATGTCGAGGAACTCAAACCGCAGCTGGAGACGCTCGGTCTGGAAATCGTGATGCTGGATCAGGACGGTTTTCCTTTATAGGCGAAAGTCTCAGCCGCAGGGCCGCTCCTACAGGCGCAATGCACTTGCAGGAGCGTCCCTGTGGCCCCGAATGTTAAGCGCGACCCGACTTGCTGCCCCGGTTTCGGACCCCATATATAATTGCATTATGGCCGCTGAAACCCTGCCCATGAGCGACATGTCCGCCAGCCGCGATGAGCTGGAACTGCTGCGCGAGACGGTGCGCCGGTTTGCCGAAGCCGAAATCGCGCCGCGGGCGGCAGAAATCGATCAATCCAACGAATTCCCGCAGGACCTGTGGCCCAAACTCGGCGAACTCGGCCTGCTGGGCATGACGGTGCCGGCCACGTACGGCGGCTCCGACATGGGCTACCTGGCCCACATCATCGCGATGGAAGAGATTTCCCGCGCTTCGGGTTCGGTGGGTCTCAGTTACGGCGCTTGCTCGAACCTGTGCATCGACAACCTGTATCGCAACGGCAACCAGGAACAGCGTCAGAAATATCTGCCTGCCCTGTGCGCCGGCGAGATGGTCGGGGCACTGGCAATGTCCGAACCGGGCGCCGGCTCAGACGTTGTCGGCTCCATCACCTGCAATGCAAAGAGGCAGGACGGCGCCTGGGTCGCCAATGGCAGCAAGATGTGGATCACCAACGGACCGGAAGCCGGCGTGGCCGTGGTCTACATGCGCACTGCGCCGCGCGAGGAAGGCTCGAAGAGCCTCACGGCCTTCATCATCGAACGCGACATGGCCGGCTACTCCACGGCGCAGAAGCTCGACAAGTTCGGCATGCGCGGCTCCAACACCTGCGAGCTGATTTTCGACAATTGCATCATTCCGGAAGATAACGTACTGGGTGGCGATGGCGGCGGTACTGCCGTGCTGATGAGCGGGCTCAATACCGAGCGCCTGGTGCTGTCCGGTGGGCCGATCGGCCTGATGCAGGCCGCCATGGACCTCGTCATTCCCTACATCCGCGAGCGCAAGCAGTTTCAGCGCCCGATCGGCGATTTCGGCGCCATGCAGGCCAAGATCGCCGACATGTACACCGCCCTGCAGAGTTCGCGGGCTTTCACCTACAAGGTCGCAGAGGACTACGACCGCGGGCACAAGTCACGCATCGACCCGGCTGCCTGCCTGCTGCATGCCTCGCGCAGCGCAGTGGAGGTGGGCCTCGAAGCGATCCAGGTGCTGGGCGGCAACGGCTACATCAATGAATTTCCAGCGGGGCGCATCATGCGCGACGCCAAGTTGTACGAGATCGGCGCGGGCACCAACGAGATCCGGCAGATGTTGATCGGCCGTGAACTTTACAGAGGCACCGAATAGACATCAGTCGCGGCCACAATGGCGCTCCTGCAACCGAACCCTGTAGGAGCGAGCATGTGGTCGTGACCATTAACAACGAGACCAACACATGACTGACGTATTCATCCTCGGCGCCAAACGCACGCCGATTGGGTCTTTTCAGGGACAATTCGCGCCGCTTTCCGCCATCGACCTCGGCGCCACCGCCATCCGTGCCGCGGTACAGCACGCGCAAGTCGGCCTGGATGATATCGACGAGACCATCATGGGCTGCGTGCTCCCGGCCGGACTTGGGCAGGCGCCAGCCCGCCTTGCGGCGATTTCCGC
>JBFHEJ010000055.1:0-10783 GCA_041584255.1 Lysobacterales bacterium | reverse complement strand
ACTGGCATGGCAGTTCATTACTTCAACGCCCGGGGTGACCCGGGCGAGTAATCGCTCATTATATCGCCCAGCCATGCGTTTTCTCCACACCGGGTTTATCATCGTCCGCATGACCGACCGGCGCATCTACACACCTACCGAGCTGAACCGCGAGGCGAAGATCCATCTCGAGGCCGCTTTCTCCCGCATCTGGCTGGAGGGCGAGGTTTCCAACCTGTCGAGGCCGGCCTCGGGTCACCTGTATTTCAGTCTCAAGGACGATCGCGCCCAGATCCGCTGCGCCTTGTTCCGCTCCGCCGCCGGCCGCCTCGAAGTGCAGCCGGAGAATGGCAGCAGGGTTCTCGCCAGCGGCCGGATCAGTCTTTACGAAGCGCGCGGCGACTACCAGATGATCGTCGAGAACCTGCAGCACGCCGGCGAAGGCCTGCTGCAGCAGCGCTTTGAAGCCCTCAAGAAGAAACTCGAAGCCGAAGGCCTGTTCGAAGCGGCGCGCAAGAAGCCGCTGCCACGCCATCCACGACGGATCGCCATCGTCACATCGCCCAGCGGCGCGGCTGTGCGTGACATGCTCCATGTGCTCAAGCGCCGATGGCCGATCGCCGCCGTGCGTATCTACCCGGTTGCGGTGCAGGGCGAAGAGGCGCCGCCCGCAATCGTGGCGGCATTGCAGGCCGCCGCCAGGCATGACTGGGCCGACGTCATCCTGCTCGGCCGCGGCGGCGGCTCACTGGAGGACCTGTGGGCCTTCAACGACGAGGCGGTGGCGCGCGCCATCGCCGCCTGCCCGATTCCGCTGGTTTCGGCGGTGGGGCACGAAACGGATTTCAGTATCTCTGATTTCGTGGCCGACGTGCGCGCGCCGACCCCCTCGGCCGCGGCCGAACTCTGTTCGCCGGACGCAACGGTGCTCAAGGAACGATTTGAGCGCCTGATGCGGCAATTGGTCGTGCGCATCGAGGATCGCCGCCATGCGGCCAGCCAGCGCCTCGATCATGCTGCGCACCGCCTGCAGCAAACTCACCCCAGGCGCAGGCTGGAAGAACAGCGCAAGCGACTCGCGCTGGCCGAAACGGGGCTAGGGCGGGAGATGCGACGCCGCATCGAAGCCCGCGGTATGACGCTCGCCAACTTGCGGGGCCGGCTGGCCGTGCTTCACCCGCGCCGAACGCTGGAAGCCGCCCGTGATCGCGTTGCCAGGATTGCCCGCACGCTCAATGCCGTCAGTCCGCTGCAGACTGTCGGACGCGGCTATGCCCTGCTTACCGATGCCGACGGGCACAACGTGATCAGCAAGGTGACGCAGGTGCCGGCTGACAAAAGGATTACCGCGCAAATTTCCGACGGACGATTGTTCTGCTCGGTCGAAAGCCAGGACGAAAGGAAGGCGCAGGAATGGCTCGGTGATGACGATCCCTAGCGATCCAGAGGCTGGACTATTCGAGCGTTCCCATGTGCAGGCTGACACCGGGGAGCGTCTCGGCAAAACCGGCTCCCATCAGCAGTGAGGGCGTGTAATAACCGCCCTCGATGTCGTTCTCCAGCACATGACGCGTAATGGCCAGCGAAGCCGTGACGGTGAGGTCATAACCGTTTGGCGTCGTCATGGTGGCGCTGACGCGCCTGCCGTCGGCGCTGACTGCTTCACCCCACAGTTGTGAACTGGTGCTCGCCCGCTTCTCATCCGAAGGCCCGCTCACCGTGCTCTCGATGCGCCGTTTGACAAACGACTGCACGAAACCGAGCCCCATCACGGGAGCCAGCCAGCGCATGCGGCGAAGCTGTGCGACGCGTGCCGGCGGCATGGCCAGATAGACTTCGATATTGGGCACGCCGGTGCTGACCCAGGCGGTATAGACATCACCCCAAGGTATGGTGGCGGCAAACCGTTCGCCGTGGGCGAATGGGATGTCGCGGGTCTTCCAGGCAGGTGGCACCACCTTGAGCTTGCCGTCGCGGCGGATGCAGCCACCGCGCATCATGCCCTCGGCGGCCGTTTTCGCGGTGCCGGGGCTCGGACCGCCCGCCGCTTCAAAAGCCAGGGTCAGGTGCGTTGCCGCGGGCAGCGTTTCCACCAGCCGGGCCGCCAGGCAGTCGGTGGGCACCACGTCGAAGCCGACGCCCGGAACCAACAATACATCGCAGCGCGCAGCCTCCTCTGAAAGTCGGTGCGCACGCGCAAATACCGGGATCTCACCGGTGATGTCGAGATAATGGACGCCCTCGGCCAAACAGGCCTTGATCATCGGCTTACTGGTCGCCGAAAAGGGGCCCGCGCAGTGCAGCACGACCCTGCAGTCGCGAATCGAGCGACCCACGGTGTCGCTGTCGTCCAGGCTGAATGCGCGCCATTCCAGTCCGTGCTGCTCAGCGATCGGCCTGACTTTGGTTTCGCTGCGCCCGGCAAGGATCGGCCGGAGGCCATCGGCCACCGCGGCCGCGACGGTCAGCCGGCCGGTGTAGCCGTTGGCGCCGTAAATCATCCAGGGCGTTGTCGGTGCGTTCATGCGGCTCGCTCCGTCTCATTGGCCGGTACCTGGACGCGGCTGCGTTTCACGATGGCGCGAAAATAGGCCTCCGGGAACCAGCGCCGGAATCTCCAGGCACGGCGGGTCAGGGGATGTGTCAACACCAGGAAGCGGTTGCGCTCCATCGCCTCGAGGGCCTGGTGCGCCACGTCATCGGCGCTGACCGTCGAGCGCTCCATCCAGCGCTCGACACGCGCGCGGTGGGCCGGGTCGCCGGACCTGAAATTGTCCAGTATCCGGGTCTTCACAAAAGCCGGGCAGACGACGCTGACACCCACCCCCGCGTCGTGAAGCTCGGCGCGCAACTGTTCAGACAGGGCGACGACCGCGGCCTTCGCCGTGCCATAAGCGCACATCCCCGGCATTCGGGCCAGCCCGGCAAAGGAAGAGACATTCAGCAGGTGGCAAGGATTGGTTTCGGCGGCAGCGGTCTCGCGCAGCAGCGGAATAAATCGATGACATCCGTACACCACGCCCATCAGGTCGATATCGATGACCCAGCGCCAGTCGTCAATAGCCGTGTCCTCACAATTTCCCGCAGCCGCCACGCCCGCGTTATTGACCAGCACGTTGAGCTTTCCCCACTCGGTGAGCACGCGCTGGCAGGCAGCATCCCAGTCGACTGTTTCGCGCACGTCCATGGCCTGGAAAAATCCTCCTGGCGCCACCTCCTGCAGCGCGCGGTGGACACGTTCCGCCCGTTCGGCATCGATGTCACACACCGCCACCCGGTAGCCGCGCTCAGCGAACAACCGCGCCATCGCCTCTCCGAGGCCGCTTCCGGCACCCGTCAGCAGGACCGTGGGAGCTGATTGCGATGTCATGGCTGTGGGCCTCGCTCGGTGATACCTGGCGGTCAAAAGAGCTGACCCTGCTCGAGTTCGCTGTCCGCCGGCTTGTCCGCAGCATCCTGAGGCTGCGCGGACTTGGGTTCGGGCTTGTCTTGCCGGGGCTCGCCCTCGTCGCGGGAGGAGTCTGTGGCCATTTTCTCCGGCCTGGATTCGATTTGATTGTCAATGCGCGTATCCGGACGGACCAGCGGTTTGGCCTGGTGCACGAGTTCCTCGGGTGTGCTGGGTACTTTTTTGCTGGCCGTTTTCCCGCTGTCTGCCTTGCTCAGCAGGTTCATCAGTTGGCCAACGGTGCAGCCAGCCTGTAGGGAATGGCGCAGGGCCTTGCGGTTGTTGATGCGGTAGCGATTGCGGCGGCCGCGCTTGCTGATTTCGAGATAGCCCTCGTCCTGCAGGTCACGAACGATTTTCTGAACAGCGCGCTCGGTGATGCCGACCTGGACGGCGACATCGCGGAGCCGCGCATCACTGTCGCGCGCCAGGCAAACCAGCACGTGGCCATGGTTGCTGAAAAAGGTCCAATCGCCCATCATCTGTCCCCGGAGCGTGCTCCAGCACGGGGTGGCTATCCCGGTTAGTGTTTGTGGGGAAGGCCGTATACCCTGAATGATATTTCGTGTTTAGTATTTCTTCAATAACGGCCCGCCGAACGCGGTTGGAGACAGTGACCAGGCCCAAGACCAGACAGACCGATGCCGACGTCTTTGCGTTCCTCGATGCCGTCGCCGACGATACCAGGCGACAGGACAGTCATGCGCTCGTCGACATGATGCGAAAGGCCACCGCGGCCGAGCCGAGGATGTGGGGTTCGAGTATCGTCGGTTTTGGCAGTTACCACTTCACATACGACAATGGCCGCGAGGGAGAATGGATGCTTTGCGGCTTTTCGCCGCGCAAGCAGAGTCTGGTACTTTACATCATGCCTGGTTTCAAAAGTTACGATAATCTATTGAAAAAACTAGGTAAATATAGCACAGGAAAGTCCTGCCTATATATCAGGAAACTGGCAGATGTCGATGGCGAATCCTTGCAGCAACTAATCGATGACTCCGTCGACCAGATGCGCTCCAAGTACGTGACCAAACCGTGAGTAGGCGCGGATCATGAATACCATCGGCAAACTTTTTCTCAAAGGTCTGGCGGTTGTCATCCCACTGGTACTGACATTCGCCGTGACCTGGTGGCTTGCCGTCGGCGCCGAACGTTTGCTCGGCCGCTTGTTGCGGGCGGTGCTGCCGGACGGCTGGTACATCCCCGGCCTGGGATTGGTACTGGGGGTGGCGCTGATCATCGTGATCGGCTTGTTATCGCAGGTGTTGATTTTTCAGCGATTGTTCGAATGGGGCGAAAAGCTGCTCAACCGCCTGCCCCTGATCAAGACTATTTACAACGCCACCAAGGATTTCTTCGGTTATTTCAGCCCGGATAGCACCGCCATGGAAAAGGTCGTGCTGGTTACCCTGCCGGGTCAGGACTTCGAAATGATCGGCTTCGTTACCCGCGAATCGTTCTCCAACCTGCCCTTCGAGCCCCATGCAGAAGAGCCGGTGGCAGTTTACCTGCCGATGAGCTATCAGCTTGGCGGATACACGCTGTTGCTTAACCGCAATTGTCTGCGCCCGGTCGACATGACTTTCGAGCAGGCCATGCGACTGGTGATAACAGGAGCGGTAACAGGCCGCGACAACAAATCAGGCTCGAATTAGAAGCGCTTCGAACTTTGGCCCGCCTGCCGCTGTCGATAGTCGCTGTCATGACAACCCGTCTTTCAACCAGGGACAAAATCAATGCACCAATTCCTGCCTCGCCTGCTGGCTTATTCACTCGCATTCCTGCTGGGCGCCTGCGGATCTTCGGATGACGACGCGGAGAAGGTTTCCGATGTGGTCGAACCCCGCATGGCAACCATCAAGGGCACGCTGAGTTACGTCGGCGAACACATCCTGGCGCCGGAATCGACGATCAAAGTGGAGCTGATCGACGTCACCCAGGCAGACGCCGAAGCGGTCGTAATCGCCGACACCGTCTTGCAGAAAATCGGACAGCCGCCCCTGCCCTATTCGCTTTCGTACGATATGAACCGCATCGAATCGGAACGACGCTACGCGCTGCGCGCCGAGGTCAAGGAGCAAAAACGCCTGATGTTCATTTCAGACCGGACCTATCCGGTACTCGCGGACGACAAGCAGCCACCGGTAGATATTCTGCTCAAGTACGTGCCGGGCGGGCATCTCGATCGCATGCCGGAACGGGTGCGGGCCAATAATCCCGAGCTTGCGGGGTACTACCGCTACTACAAGGACGGCGGCGAATTCACCGATTGCGCCGACGACATGACGCGTCCCGTCGCCAGCGAGCGCGGTGTTTTTGAGCTGGAAAGTGAGTATCGGGATGTGGCGCCACGCTTTGGCGACGAGGTGTTCGTGCGCGTGGCCGGCAAGTACCAGACCCGGCCGGCGCGCAACGGGCGCGGCAAGGAAGACTTCCTCGTTGTCATGCAGGTTGAGGAAATGAGTGCATCCGGAGATTGCCCTCCCTGACTGGGGTTCCGGGCGCCGGGTTGATTAATCGAAGCTGACCCGCCGAGTCACTTTCTGGGAACGCACTGATGCCGGAAATTCGGTCGTAATGAACTCCGGAGACCAGCGTCCCCCCAGGTTGCCGGTGCCGATCGACAGGGTCAATTTCCCCTCGACCACGTAGCTCGAACCCGGCTGGAATGCCGGAAAGCGTTGTTCGATGTCTTTTCGATACTCGAACATCCGGATATTGTTGCGCCCATCGAGATGAAATCCTGATTCACTCAAGAGAAAACGATTTCCCTCATGCACAATCCGGAACTCAAGGTGGTAACCATGAGCGAGTCCTGCCGAGAATTTCGGGATGATGTCGTAATCCCGGCCGTTACCGTTCTGGACCACCCGAAAATCCGTCAGACGGACTGGCCCTGAGTTGTATTTCTGCCTGAGTTCAGCAACGTGGGCACGATCCTTGGCCAGCCCCTCCTCAACCAGTTTTTCGCAGTTTTTCCTCGAATAGCCCCAGCTGGAGCCGAACAGCGACCAGCGCCTTCGCACCTGGTCACAAAGCGCGATATCACGCAACCTGACAGCCAGGCCCTGAAAGCAGGCCGATCTCTCGTAGTAGGAACGATAGCCGTCAGGATTCATGATCAGACCGGAGCGGTAGGCGCCGGGCTTGATCTCCGCGCACTTCCCGACTTCACGCTGATGAACCTCCCAGTAGTCGTTGGCCAGGCCGTCCGATGCGATCAGCATCAGGATCGCAAACACTGCAATGCTCCGCACAATCTCTGAACTGGGGTTTGAAACAGGAAAATCCATCACCGGCAGTGCCCATTTTACTCCGCTCAGCAATCCGTGGCCGCCGCTGGCATCACCGTCATGTGGTTGCGAGCGTAAAGTATTACTGTATATATTTACAGTATGCTATGTGAATATGCTGAACTGGTCTGCGCCAGCAATTTCTCCTTCCTGACGGGTGCCTCCCATCCCCAGGAACTGGTCGCCCGCGCGGCAGAACTCGGCTACCGGGCCATTGCGATCGCCGACGAATGCTCGCTCGCCGGCGTGGTCAGGGCACTCGAGGAAGCCCAGCGCTGCACTTTACGCGGCCAGCCGATCCAGCTTATCCCGGGCAGCCTGTTTCAACTCGAAGACGACTCGCGGCTGGTGCTGCTGCCTGAAGACCACCATGGCTATACCCAGATTTGCACCCTGATCACGCGTGGCCGGCGCAATGCGCCCAAGGGTCAATACCACCTTCCCAACAAACACTTCGAGCACGGCCTGGACCACTGCCTGGCGCTGTGGCTGCCCGTTGACGAAAACTCCGATGCCGCATCCTCCAACATGCTGACGGCACACTGGCTGGCGGCGCATTTCCCGGACCGCTGCTGGTTGGCCGCCAGCCTGGCCTGCGGGCCCGACGACGGGGCGCGCCTCGCCCGCCTGATCCACATCGCCGCCACGGCAGAGCTGGCCGTGACGGCCTGTGGCGACGTGCAGATGCACGTTCGATCGCGGCGCATGCTCCACGACGTCCTGGCTGCCGTGCGCCACAAGTGCACCGTCGCTGAACTCGGCTACCGCGCCCTGCCCTCGGGAGAGCGTCATCTGCGCGGTCGCGAGCGGCTGGCAAGGTTATTCGGGCGGGCGTTGATGGAAGCATCCGTGGCCATCGCCGGGCGCTGCGCCTTCCGCCTGGAACAACTGCATTACCGCTATCCACGCGAAGTCGTGCCGGAGGGCATGAGCGCCGCCGAACACCTGCGCCAGCTGACCGAGGCCGGCATCCAGCGGCGCTGGGGTCGGGGTCAGAGTCGTGACTCTGACCCCATTTCTCCCGCCCTTCGCGCCCAAATCGACCGCGAACTGGAACTCATCTCCGAGATGAACTACGAGGCGTACTTCCTCACCGTGTACGACATCGTCGCCTTCGCCCGCGGCGAGGGCATCCTGTGCCAGGGCCGCGGCTCGGCGGCCAATTCCGCAGTGTGTTACTGCCTGGGCATCACCGAGGTCGACCCGGCACGCATGAACATGCTGTTCGAGCGTTTCATCTCGCGCGAGCGCGACGAGCCGCCGGACATCGATGTCGACTTCGAGCACGAACGTCGCGAAGAGGTCATCCAGTACATCTACCGTAAGTACGGCCGCGAGCGCGCCGCGCTGGCCGCCACGGTCATCACCTACCGGCCGAAAAGCGCCATCCGCGACGTCGGCAAGGCGCTGGGGTTTTCGCTGGCCCAGGTCGACCAGATGGCACGCAACACCGCCTGGTGGGACGACCCGGAAGGTTTTGCCCGGCGCATCCGCCAGCAGGGTTTCGAGTCCGACAGCCTCAAGCTCCGCCAGCTCGTTCACCTGGTGCAGGTCATCGTCGGATTTCCCCGGCATCTTTCCCAGCACGTCGGCGGTTTCGTCATCTCGGAGGCGCCGCTGGCCAGCCTGGTGCCGGTCGAGAACGCCGCCATGCCCGACCGCACGGTCATCCAGTGGGACAAGGAAGACCTCGAGACCCTCGGCATGCTCAAGGTCGACTGCCTCGGTCTCGGCATGCTGACCGTGATCCACCGCTGCCTGGACCTGATCGAGTCGATACGGGGTCAGAGTAAAGGGACAGAGTGCGCCACTCTGTCCCTTTACTCTGACCCCATTTCACTTGCCGACATCCCGGCCGAAGACCCGGACACCTACGCCATGATCCAGAAGGCCGACACCGTGGGCGTGTTCCAGATCGAATCGCGCGCCCAGATGGCCATGCTGCCGCGCCTCAGGCCCGAAGGTTTCTATGACCTCGTGATCGAGGTCGCGATCGTCCGGCCAGGCCCGATCCAGGGCAAGATGGTCCATCCCTACCTGCAGCGCCGGCGCGGCAGCGAGCAGGTGGAGTATCCCTCCGATGCCCTACGCCAGGTCCTGGAGCGCACCCTGGGGGTGCCGATTTTCCAGGAGCAGGTGATGCAGATCGCCATGGTCGCGGCCGGCTTCAGCGGCTCAGAAGCCGATCAGCTGCGCCGTTCCATGGCGGCCTGGGCAAGGCGCGGCGGCATGGAGCACATGCACCAGCGACTGGTCCGGGGCATGCTGGAGCGCGGTTACAGCGAGGAATTTGCCGAACAGGTGTTTCAGCAGATCCGCGGCTTCGGCGAATACGGCTTCCCGGAATCTCATGCCGCCAGCTTCGCGCTGCTGGTGTACGTCTCGGCCTGGATGAAATGCCACCATCCCGCGGCCTTTACCTGTGCCCTGCTCAACTCCCAGCCGATGGGTTTCTACCAGCCCGCCCAACTGGTGCAGGATGCGCAGCGCCATGGCGTCAAGGTGCTGCCGGTTGACGTGCGCTACAGCGAGTGGGATTGCAGTCTTGAAGATGGCAAGTTGCGACTCGGCCTGCGCATGGTCAAGGGCCTGGCCGAGGGAGCGGGAAGGCGGCTGGTCGAAGCCCGGTCCCGCTCACCGTTCACCGATGTTCAGGATTTGGCCACCCGCGCCGATCTCAACCGCGGGCACCTGGCGAAGCTGGCCGAAGCGGCCGCCCTGCGCGGCCTCGCCGGCCACCGCCACCGGGCGCGGTGGGAAGTGGCGGCTGTTGAAAAACCTGTGCCGCTCTGGGGTCAGAGTAAAAATTCAGATCGCGCGCCTGGAAACCGGAATGACAGGTCCGAGAATTTTTACTCTGACCCCTATTCCATCCGGCCGCCGAGCGAAACCGACGACATCCGCAACGATTACGCCAGCACCGGGCTGACCCTGGGGCGCCATCCCATCGCCCTGTTGCGCGGAACGTTACGGCGCCGGCGCGCCGTCACGGCCAGGGAATTGCACGGCCGCCCGCACGGCACCCGGGCGCGGGCCTGCGGACTGGTGACCATGCGCCAGCGGCCGATGACTGCCAGCGGCACCATATTCATCACCCTGGAAGACGAGACCGGAACGGTCAACGTGGTAGTCTGGCCGCGCCTGTGGGAGAAGCAGCGGGCCGTACTCGTCAGCGCCTCGGTGCTGGCGGTCGACGGGGTGCTGGAAACCGACGGCGAAGTGCATCACCTGATCGCCGACCGGCTGCATGATTTCAGCGAACTGGCGGCCGGGCTGGCAAGCCGATCGCGGGATTTTCGCTAGTCAGCACTCAGAAGCATCGAGAAAGCCAAAAAAAACAGCCCCCCTACTCAGGAAATCGCCGGGTGCGCTTTGCTTCTTCCTCGGCCCGAACGTCGGCGGATGACCGGCCATCCGGCACCCACAAACACTGCCTCGGGGATATGAAGTCTGCAACAGAAACGTCACGGTCGACCACGTTCTCCCAGAAAGTGCCCCCCCATTGAAACGTTCGCCACAACCAGAATCTCGAAGCATTGGCGTTGATGCTGTACACGTAAACGCCACCCAGACGGATCGGCCCGCATTTGGCGCCGCTGAGGGTCTGCACGGTAACGATACTGACGCCGAGGAAAATGTACATCACGACGATGCCGATCAGGATGTCGATGGTTCTTGTTATGCGTGTCAAGGAGACCTCCCCCGTACATCAGAATCAGACCTGATTGTAACGCGATCTGGTTGGGGGGCACTGGCTTCCCACCCACTCCAAATCAATTGTTTTCAAAACCGCTGCCAAATATGAATCCTTGAATAAACTCACATACGCTCGGCGTTGGTTCCAACGGCCCCCGCGGAATGGAAACATCGTCTAAGTAGAAACTACTCCAGTCCAGTCCAAAATCGACAGTCTCGGACCTGAACTTTACCTCGTGCACCCCCCCGTCGGCGAAGGCGCTGATGTCGACGATGACCTCTTCATAACTTGGCCCCCCACAGGCCGGGTCGTCGCCGAACAACACCCAAATCCGAATGTTATCGATCACCAGCTCGACAAAATCTT
>JBFHEJ010000054.1:0-10905 GCA_041584255.1 Lysobacterales bacterium | reverse complement strand
GGGCGAAATCGAGCCGGGCCTGGAGGCAGAACCCAACGACACCGTTGGCTATGCCTCCAGCGTGCCGGCCAAGAACCGAATCACAGGACGGCTCAGCGGCACCGACACGGATTTCTTCCGGATTATCGTTACCGATGAAGCCCGGTTTTGGCGCTTTCAGGCCGTGGGGGAAGGAGTTAAAACGCTTCGGTTTTATGACGGATCGGGCATCCAAAATCAGCAGGTAACAGCGGCACCGGGTCAGCAGATTGTTCGCATGGAAAATGTGCTCCTGCTGCCCGGTCAACACTATATTTCGGTGTATGGACAAAATGGGGGCGAATACACGCTGCTCGCCCTCCCGCGGCCCAGGCCCGATCCGAATGCTGAGCGCGAGCCCAATGACGACGTCAGCCAGGCTCAGGGCCTGGATATCGGCCTGACACGTACCGGTCAGCTGCTGGAGGGCGACCGGGACAGCTATCGCTTCCACCTGGCCAACTGGGACCACATCCGGCTTACGGTAACCCCGCCGCCGGACGGCAGTTACCAGGTAAACACATACTGGGACACTGTCAGCTACCGGCGCTCGGCACGCGCGGTGGTCGGTGAGCCCATCATCATGGAGGGCCTGTTCCAGCCCGGTGATTTTCGGGTTGAACTCCTGCCGAAAGAATCCAGCGAAGCTGAGTACAGCATCCGCCTGGAGCGACTGCCGCGCTTTTCCTGTCCCGCAGATTGCGAGCCCAACGACAACCCGGCGTTTGCCAACCCGCTTCCCTACGACGGAAGGGTCGAGGGCCAGGTGGGGGAATGGGGGGACTGGGACTGGTATGAGATGCCGGTGTTCGACCAGGAGACCCCGGTACGGATCAAGCCTGAGCAGCGCCCTCTTGTCAGCGTGCTGCAAGACATGCATTCGAGCAACCTGGTGACCTGGGACCAGGCGCAGATGGCATACACGGGGACCATACCCGCTGGCCAAACCAGCTTCCTCATGGTGCGCCCGAGCGGACCGCCGAATTATCGCCTGGAAGTCAGCTTTGACGACGGAGCGCTATCGACAACCACGACTGCGGCCTTGCCGGTTACGATGCGGCTCGATCTGGAAGCCGATACCGTTTCCGGTTACCGGGCCTATGGTCAACGGGTCGAAGGCTCGGTTGCGCTGAGCAATACCGGTACCCAGCCTCTGGAATTGAATCTGCAGTCAGCGACGAGTGACCGCCGATGGCTGGTCCGACAAGAGGTCTCGAACGTGACCATTGCCCCGGGTGAATCCAGTTCCGTGCCCCTGCAGGTTCTGGTTCCACACGACGCCTGGGCCGGGAGACCGGTGCGCGTGAGTCTTGCCGCGTTCACCGCCGATGGAAGATCGGTTGAAGCGTTCTTAGACATCGCTGTCGATGGTGATCTGCCACCCGTCGCTCCGCGCCGGCACTGGGAACTCCCCGACGCGTTGGTCGGCGGGTTCAACGTCGCGTCGCGGGCTCTGGGCGGCCGATGGCTTGGACAAGAAAATTCCGCAATCGGCCGGGGCTTCCAGACGGTGTTCGATGGCGTTGCGGTCGACGGCGACGGATTGTTATTGCGGGGTGGCTATCAGGGCCCGCAGGCGGAAATCGTTTTCGAACTGGCAGGTGGCGAGCCCCTAGAAATCGCAGGCCTGGCGGTCAGCCTTCTCTCCGTGTCCGCCCCACATCAATACATGAGGGAGATCGATTTTCACCTGTCCCTCGACGGTGTGGAATTCAAGCAGGTCCTGAAACAGAAGCTGGATCCCATCAAGGCCGAACAGTCCATCGTGCTCGAGCAGCCGGTGCTTGCACGATTCGGCAAGCTGATGATCGGAGACGATTTCACCGGCACACCCCGTAGCGGGACCACGCTGGGTGAGGTCAAGGTGATCAGCACGCCGGGATTCGATCTTTCCCGCGGCGAGGGTTTCAACCTGGCCGCACTGGAATTGGGCGGGCACGTCGTATGGTCAAATCCACCCGTCGGCCAGGTCCGACAAAAGGAATTCCTGACCGAAAACGCGGAAAACATTTTCGTTGCGCTCAAGCCGGGGCAGCCATTGGAATGGGTCATCGGCTTCCACCATGACCGGGTCGCCAGGATCTCCCGTCTCCAATGGGTCTATCCACCCGGCCCGCTGCGCTTTCCCAAGTTCGACAAGGTTTTGGTTTCGGCCAGCACCGATTCGCCAGTCGGCCCGTGGAAACCGCTTGGTGAATGGGCGCTTGACCTAGATTCAGACGAACACACCTGGTCACCCGAGGCACCTTTCTGGGCTCGATTCCTTCGCTTCCTGGCGCCAGGTCCGGAGGCGGGTGGAACAATCGTCACGCCGGAAACCCTGCGGGCATGGGAGGTTCCGACCGATGGAGAATACCGCTCGATCCTGACGGAATGGGGGTTTGCAAGCCAGGCGGCCATCTACGAAGCGCTGCAGGACATCCAGATGGACCCGCCGCTAAAGGTTTCCGGCAACACCAGCCGCGATACGGCAATTCAACTGGAACTCGATCAACAGGTCGCTGGCACCGTGCGCCTTGGCGAACTCGTCAATTGGTACCGCGTGGCGTTGCCGGCCGATCACAATTCCCTCACCATGGCGCTGGGCGGCGAGTTCACTGTACGCACAGTGGTCCGTGTGGAGAACGAAGCCGGTGATGCCATCCCAACACGTGTCCGGGATTCCGAGAGCTCGTCATCATTCCAGGTCATAGAAGCGGTAGTTGAGCCCGGCACCAACGTCTACGTGGAGGTTTCCGAGCCGCCGCGAAACGTCG
Organism: Lysobacterales bacterium; assembly: GCA_041584255.1. Lineage (GTDB taxonomy): Bacteria > Pseudomonadota > Gammaproteobacteria > Xanthomonadales > SZUA-36 > JAUIBE01. The sequence continues at coordinate 8,131 of JBFHEJ010000054.1, read as the reverse complement.
CCTTCCTGTGGGATACATCACCCAGCGTCGGCCCGTACGTCCCTCTCATCTACAACTCGATGATCACCTACGCCGGCGACCTTGTGCCCGGCCGTGATGCGGCAAACTTCGCCCCCTATGGCCGAAGCGTGTTGCTCAGGGACTGGTACGGCGAACCGTACATCCTTCAAACCGTTCTCAACGACTATCCCCGCCAGGAATCTTCCAGTGCAGCCGAGTACACCATGGAGCTGGCCACACAAAAACTGGCCGTGCGCCCTGGTACCAAGGCAATCATCAATGTGACCGACGCCGCGACGGGCCAATATCCGCCGGCGTGGACACAGTTCGTCGAAGTCAGGCCAAGAATGTTCAACCTCGGCGTCAGTTCGGCCGGTAACCTGGGACGAGACCCCCGGGCCGAACAGGACCTGATGCAAGACTGGTCAAGGATCAATGGTGGCCACTATCAGTACATGTTGAGCCACGGAGAGATGGAGGTGGCGTTCGATCGCGCGGCCACCATGCTGCGCCGGCCAGCCGATTACACCCTGGAGGTAAGCAGCCTCTTCAGGGAGGCGCCGGGCCCGGGAACGCTCCGTGTAGTCGCGGCTGAAGGGGGATCATCTGCTGCTGTTTCGGGCGGTGTCGAACTGATCCTGGATGCCTCTGGCTCCATGCTCAAACGCCTTGAGGGCAAGAGGCGCATCGCCATCGCGCGCGAGGTGCTCAGCGACGCCGTGCGCAATACCATTCCGCCAGGAACGCCCGTTGCTCTGCGCGTATTCGGACACAAAGAGCCCAACGCCTGCCGAACGGAACTTGAAATTCCCCTGAGACCGCTGGACCCCGAAGCTACGGTGCAGGTGATCGAAGGCATCAACGCGATGAACCTTGCAAAGACCCCAATCGCCGCCTCGCTCGCCGCCGCCGAGCAAGATCTCGGAAGTGGCGAGGGTAAGAAAGTCATCATCCTGCTCACCGATGGCGAGGAAACCTGCGACGGCGATCCGGAGAGGGTTATCAGAACACTGCAGGAAAAAGGTCTGGACGTCAGCGTCAATATCGTGGGCTTTGCCATCGATGATGAAGAGCTGGAGCGTCAGTTCAAGAGCTGGGCGCAGGCTGGAAGCGGGCGGTACTTTTCTGCCCAGGATCAGGCAGGCCTGAGCGAAGCGATCACCGGAGCCCTACAAACACCCTATGTTGTCTTCGACAAGTCGGGCGCACAAATCGCCAGTGGTGTCGTAGGTGGTGAAGCCGTGGAAGTGGAAGCCGGATTCTACCGGGTAGTGGTTGCTACTTCGCCACAGCAAGTGTTTAACAATGTGGAAGTGCCGGGAGAATCGGATGTGCGCGTTGAATCACAGCCACAGTAAAACTGCGCATCCAGCGCAATGGACTGGTAGTTGGGCTATACCTAATAAGGGAGAGCGAAAACTTTTCAAGCGCTAAGCCCTGATCGATCCGGTGTGGGCTTGGATCAGGTTCTCCCGAAGTGAGGCGCTAACCGCCTGTTTTGGAGAGATTCCCATGATCACTATGCGATTCACCCCTTGGTACTTTCGATGGTTGTCGATCCTGGCGGCAAATTGCTTATTTCTGACAGGGATTTCTCAAGCGCAAGCACCGAGCGCACTGGAGAATTCGCAGGACGCACTGGCACTGGTTGATCAAGAAGCCTCGGTCCTCGAAGCCCTTCGTGCAACCGTAGATCGCGGACAGTTCGAACTCGAATCAGTCATAAAAGCGCATGATTGGAGCGCGGAGGAACTTATCGAATTCGTACGCAACGACATTGCTTTCGAGCAGTATCCAGGCGTCTTGCGAGGCGCGCGGGGAACTCTGATGAGCCGCGCAGGTAACAGCCTCGATCAGGCGCTGCTGCTGGCAACGCTCCTGAAACCGGCAGGTGAAGACGCTCGAATCGTAAGGGGCAATCTCAACCCTGAACAGGCTGCGCGCCTGCTAGCCGAAATGAAACGCTTGCCGGAATTACCGCCTCCTGCCGATCTGAGAGCGTGGAACGAGATTTCCCAAGGGTCAAAAGACCTTGAGGGCACCTCCGGTTCGGTCACTCAGGGCAAGGACATCGATATTGCAACCGAACTCGCCGGATTGCTGAAGACGGCCCTTGAGAATACCGAGAACCAGTCTCCAATCGGGCCAACTCAGGCAGAAATTCTCGAGGAAGCGAGTGACTATTTCTGGTTGGAATACCGCGACGGCACCACTGGCGCCTGGACGGCCGTTCATCCCGCATTTATTGAAAATCCGTGGAAGCCTGGGGAACTCAAGCCGGTTGAATTTTATGCCAGCGAAATACCACAAGAACTTAACCACAAGATTCGCATAGCGGTGTTCGTGGAGCGGTGGGAACTGGGTACCCTGGTCGTGGAACAGGTGGTTCCAGATTGGCAACGGCCAGTAGCCAACATCCTGGGACGGAGCTTGTACTTTTTCAATGCACCGGACAAGTTCAGCGACAAAGTGCTCACTGGCGCTTATTCAGATTTGTTGCAGGCCAGCGAACTCTTCGTCCCCGTCTTGGCGGGAAGCGTGGTGGCAGGCAGCAGGGGATTTGACATCGATGGCGTACCTTATGACCTGACGGCGCTGGCGGGGGGTGGGATGGGCGCTGCCGCATTGTTTCGAACCACTGGCGAGAGAACTGACGCCGCGGCGGCGGCACTATATAACCTAGATGGCGAAGGATCGGAAGAATCGCGATCCAGATATCTCACGGCTCAATGGATTGAGTACTCGCTGATCGATCCTAGTGGGCAGGAAAGAGCGTTCAGGCGATTCATGTTCGATCGGATCGGGCCAACAGTCCGGCAAGCGGGCGGCTCGGACAACCCGGGCCTTGATCGTGCCGAGCCCTGGCAAGTCCTGGTAAGTGAGGAATTCATGGTTGCTGCAGGCTCCTACCCGGATGCCCTGACACTGGACGAATATCTCTCTCGTCAAGTGGGCACGAACCAGTTGCTGCAGACCTACCTTGAAAGCGCTCAACTCTCATTCCAGGATTTCGCAGAAGCCGAGGGAAGCGACGCAGGACCGAACAGCACAACACTCCTGGCCCTGTTGCGGGAATTTGACAATGGCATTGTCGATCAGCTGGGTGCACCTACGTACCGCTCGGGCCCCACTGTCCTGGCCTTGCACTCCAGTGCCGCATCACCGGACCGAATGAAATTTTCGACCGACATCATCTCCAATGAACGGCGCAGCAAGGCTTGGAACGATGCTCCCCTGGCGCAGAAGGATCTGATCCTGCACGGTGTCTGGGAAACCGTGGCCGAGGGGCTTGCCTTACAGATGTTGGGCATCCAGGGGACGCGGGTGGAAACGCCCCTTGAGGCCTTCTCCACAATCGGAGACAACAATGACGTTCAATTTGTCAGTTCCCCGACCCAGTTTTCGGCCATTGACCTGACCCCAGACCAACGGCTGCAACTACAATCTGAGCTTGACTCAGGATTTTGGGTGGCCGTACACACGCCTGACGAAGGACAACCCTTTTCGTGGTGGCGATTCGACCCCGCCACCGGAACAATCGTGGGAATGCTCTACAACGGGCGTGGCGCCACTGCCACAGAATATGTCATCGGCCTAATCGGCGTCGCCATGGGCGCAATAGGGGCCCTTGGAATCTACAGTCTGGGAAAGTGCACCTTCGAGAAGCTAGGGGCACAATCAGCGGGCGCCAAGGTGCGGCCCCTGGAGTGCTGCCTGATCGACGAGTACGGGGATCTTCCCGGCTTTCCGGAAACTCTGGCTTTCAAGTGGGCGATGTCAACTGACTATCTGACCCGAAAAGTGGGAATGGACGAAGAGCTATGCATGGGCAAGGTCGGTTCAGGAGCACAGTAAGGTTTAGCACGACCTAAACCCCCATGCCTCAGATGACCAAAAACTCTGTCTTGGACAGGTGACCATGATGAAATATCTTTGCCACGCTGCAGTTGCAGCTTGCCTCCTCCTCGTGACAACAACAATCTCAGCGCAGTTGGCCAGTCAGCCGGATCCTGCCGCCGTGGCCTCAGCCGAATCATTTTTGCATCAGCTGGACGAATCCAGGTGGCAGGAAGCCTACGACTCCGGGCAGTTCTCAGTGGACTTTTCCCTGTTCGACGAGTTGATCGTCATTCATCGCAAGGACCGGGGGGCGCAGTCAAACCGGCAGTTCGCGGGCGAGAGGCCGCGGCTCGGGTCTGCGGATGACGAAACATTCAAGAAGACCGAACTCATGTTCGACACCACGTTTGAAGACGGCACCTGGACCGAGACGGTAATCGTCAGCACACGCGGCGAGGGTCCATGGGTGGTCGAGGGCTATACCATCGAAAGCCAGAGGACCGAGTAGCGGGTTCCTTCTAGCCTTCGTATGGACAGGGTATCGCCGATGTCGTGAGGCGCTGCAAGTTGAGGGTGAACATCGTGTAACCCAAGGCCTGAAACTCAGCGTTGGGCGTCAGGACAATGGTGAGACCATCACAACCGTTCGAGGTCACCACACCCGTACCCCATTGCGTCTGGGGCGTCTGAGCTGGATCAAAGCCTGCGCCCCACTCGCCGCCGCTGGTGATGAACACATCGATTTCCACCGAATCGCCATCCGGGAAGCCGACGCCAATCAGGAAGATCTGCCCGCCTTGTGGGGCGTATGAGTAGATCGTCACGACGAACACCAACTGACCCCCACCCGCGTCAGCCACCTCGACCTGAGCACCCTCACCGTCGCGCGTAGGGCCAGACCACCAGTTGCCGCCGTGACCCGCGTTGATCGCCACACCCTCTCCGTTCAATTCGATCACAGTGATGGGCGAGGCATCGAAGTTCCGATTGTTCTCGGGAAACATGTCGTCGAAATCGATGAATCCGACGACAAAGTACTCCCCTGCGGGGAGAGTGAAAGGAATGGCCGCCGTCACCGGAGTGCTGTCGCTGGAAGAGGCAGCAAGATCCGCCCGCTCCACCGATGCGAGGACTACGTCGTCCTCCGATACCTCAAAATCATTCGAAGCGTAAAACGTCAGGGTGTACGGCCCGGAAGCGACATCGCCAAAATTGTTGACCAGGCTTTGAATGGTGAACGTCTGACCCTGCTGGAATGGTCCGTTGGGCGAATCAACGGACTGCAGGAAAAGTTCCGCCTGCGCAAGCAGCGCAGGCGGCGCCAGTACAAAACACAGCGCGAGGATCAGACTGTGGCTGCGGTGACGGGTAACGATCATTAGCCTGCTCGCGGGACCATCCGTTGCCCAAAACGCCCGGAAGAATGTCCGGGCCGGCAAGTCCTTGCACTACTCCGAGAATAGCAGGCTCAGCAAGAATTGCTGCGTAGCCACGTCAATACTGAAGCTGGAAGGCGACCTCCAACACTGGCCCGCCCTTGTGGCTGCAGCGAATCTGCCGGGCCTGGGGCGGACTGCTGATGCCGGTCAGTTGATACATCGGCACCACGAGGTGGCCGCTGGACGAAGGGATTTCGACGGTACGCGGCACTGAAGCCGGACCGGAATACTCATTGCCGACGCGCTGCGATTCAATCGGATTGCCATGCTCATCAAGCGGCGTCACGCTAATCTGCACGTCCTCGGGCGTGTCGGCGCTCTTAAGCACTTTTTGGAACCTGCCCATGAGTTCGGCCATGCCGTCCTCACCCGACCCATCACCCATTTGCGGCATGTTGTCGGCGGCCTTTTTCAGTGCATTGCCTACGAAGTCACCGCCAGCTGTGACTTCACCCGAGCACTCAAGCGGTGCCGAGGGATCGGCATTTTGATAATCGAACTCCACGCCATAGCGGGTGCATGGGCCGCGCTCACAGGAGTCTTTGCCGGAGACCCGGATCACGGTCGACTGCTCACACACCGCGTCGCCACACAGGTGTCCTGAGCGAAAGTTCGAAACCCGCATGGCGCCGGGACCAACCGCAGGGTAAGAATCGAACACCGGCTCCACGCCCGCTCCGCCCGCGCCAACACACTGACCTTTGGCCCCGTTGCAGTGCAACTGCGCGCCATCCGGACAGCGATAAGCGGGCTCGAGTCCGTTGGGTGTCTCGCGGGTGTATTCGAACAAAATCGGGGGGCCGTCGAACGGTCCGCCGCCGCCAGCCCATGAGGTCGTGCTCTGAAGTCCATAGGCTTCCACTGCCTCGGTGTGGCAGTAGGTATCGCAATCGAAGCCTTCGGCCTGCTGCTGCGTGCAACGGTCGAGGCAGTCGTCGTGATCGCGGCAGCCCTGGTGGGTGCTGCAGATGTAAGTGTTCACACGAAGTATGCGCTCGGAATCCATGCACTCGTAGGTGGTTCGCTCTTTGCAGGAACTCGGACACCCCAGGCCACACGCACCGCGACACATGGAAGCTCGCTCACCTTGAACCGGCCCGAAGCTGTTGCGCACGGTCTCACCGGGTTGAGAGGCCCACTGCGCATGAGACCCGAGAGGCAGTAACAGCGCGCAGTAGGCAAGGACGAGCACACTTGACCGCAAAAAGTGCGAGTACGACATGGAGAACTCCCTGTCCGCTATTTGGCGTCCACCGCGGCGCCGAGAATACCCAGAAGCTGCGGCGTCGCTTCTCCGGTCACTTGCATCCCGCGCTCTGCCTGAAACTGCGAAATGGCGATGATGGTGTTGGTGTCGAGGTCGCCTTTGGTGTTTCCGACCGAATAGCCGAGTGCTTCGAGATGCAGCTGCACCGACTGCGTCACATCATCGGTCATCAGGTCGGCGGATGATGGCCCTGATCGTGGGACGCCACCCGATGGCGCTGGGGCAGGCGCCTGCTGTGGCACTGGCTGGCCGGCTGGATTGGCGGCCGGCGCCTGCTGCTGCCCGGGCACCGCAAACCCTTGCTCCCCGGCAGATTTCATCATGTTCATCAGGCCCCCCAGCATGCCTCCGCTCTCTTCCGTGTCGGCGCTGTCGGAAGGGCTGCCTGCAGTGATGGACATGCCAGACAGCCCGGCGGCCGGCTCCGAGACCTCAAAGTACTCCGGAGTCAGGGCCCTGGTGCAAAAATCGGAAGGCAGATCGACCATCTGCAGGCTGTTGATCTTCATTACGGTGCGATGCTCTCCGCCACCCATCGACATGCCGCCCATACTCGAGGTCGTCGTCTGATCCATTAGCAGCGGCAGGCCACGCTCCAGGACTTCCACCCAGGTTTTCATCATGCCCCCGAAAAACGACCCGCCGCCCTGCTCAAAGCTGATGCCGTCGAGGAACGCCGTGTAGAGGGCGTCGAGAATCTCGAAACCGGGCACATTGCGCGAGAAATAACCATGGCCCCGGGTATTCATGTTGATCGACATTCCTACCGCGCCACCCATGCTCATGTTGGCAGCGTAAGAAAAATCCCAGCGGGTCGCGGGGTATCCGGCAATTTGCTGGCTGTCGCCAGGGCCAGTCCATTGCATCGCACCGCCAGTTTCCGGCGCCTGACCCGCCTCTTCTGCTTTGAACAGCGGGATGCGCATGACCTCCGCTTTCCAGAAGTCGGCAACTTCCATGGCGCCCGCGGCTGCAGTGGTTGGCAAGCGCATATCCATCAGGTTCGAATGCTGGTCCATCGTCATGCGACAGGAGGCATAGGTCAGGGCCTGGGGTTCTACGTGAAAACTCCCGCCCTGGCATAAATCAGCTTGCGTGGCTCGCGCCGCGGCCTCCAACTCACCGGCCGAAGGGACACCGGCGCCACCGATTCGCTCGGTAACTCGCTGTAATACTGACTGACTGGCCTCAAGCAATTCGGCCACGCCGTTGGCTCCACACAGCACGTCGCTGCTGAGGCCACCCTCCTGCTCCATCGGTATTCCGCCAGTGGAGTACATCGCGGTATAACCCGTCAGGAACAGTCCCTGCTCGGCGAAAGCGTTCACCGAGAAAGAAACCGAAAGGACCACCAGGACGATCAACCGACCGGCCTTTATGGAACGGACGTTCATGGCCGCTAAGATCATTGCTAGCTCCTCAGAATGTGGATTGAAATAATTTGGAAAAGCGTGCCGGCTACGGCGGATTACGACACTCCTCCATCTCATCCGGCGTCAGGCCGAGATCCTTGCCGGCCTGCTCGAGGTCATCGGCTGTGGCGTTGACGTTATACGCTGTGTTGGCAGACTGATTAATGGTGCTG
>JBFHEJ010000053.1:0-10940 GCA_041584255.1 Lysobacterales bacterium | reverse complement strand
TTGAGTGAATCCCACACCCTGCGCGACAGCGGGTCGCTGTCGGCCAACTCTTCCACCACCTCTTCCGAGAGGCGTTTCAATTCGGCCAAGACGTCGTCGGGAAATCTCCTGATCTCAACCCCGTGTTCCTCGATCAGGGTTTTGTGCGCCTGGCCGTTGCGCGCTTCGAATTCCGCGTACATGTCCGTCACCGCCGCCTGGCAGGCGACTTCGACGACTGCTTGCAGATCTTGTGGCAGAGCGGACCAGGCTTCGCCGTTGACGATGGCTTCGAGCGCGCTGCCGGGCTCCTGCCAACCGGGGTAATAGTAATAACGGGCGGCGCGGAAGAGCCCGAATGCCAGGTCGTTAAGGGGGCCGATCCATTCGGCCGCATCAATGGTGCCATTCTGCAGGGCGGTAAAGAGCTCGGCGCCGGGAATGTTGACCGGAGTGCCGCCGGCGCGCTGGATGACTTCCGCCCCCATGCCGGGAATGCGCATTTTCAGACCCCTGAGATCCTCGATGCTGTTGATTTCCTTGTTGAACCATCCGCCTGTCTGGGTCGAGGAGTTGCCGACGACAAATGGAATGACGCCAAAGGGTGCGTACGCTTCTCGATAAAGGTCCATGCCCTCGCCGTAGTAAAACCAGCCGTTGAGTTCGTGTCCGCCGACGCCGAACGGGACCCCGGTGAAAAACTGGGCGGCAGGTATCTTGCCTTTCCAGTAATAAGAAGCGCCGTGGCCCATGTCGGCGGTGCCGCGCGAAACTGCATCGAACACCTCGAAGGGCGGAACCAGCTCGTTGCCTCCGTATACGTGCACCTTGAGGCGGCCGTCACTCATGCGTGCGATATTATCCGCCAGGCGGGCGGCGCTGGTCCCGAGGCCGGGGAAATCGCGTGGCCAGGTTGTCACCAGCTTCCATTCGATCGGATCTGTGGCTTCGCAGGACACGTCGCCCGCGGCGTCAGATGACTGGTTCCCGCAGGCCGCGAGCAGGCCCGTAGTGCCGGCCCAGCCCGCGTTCCGCAGAAATTCTCTCCTCTTCATCCCGCGCCGTTTCATGCCATGCCCTCAGCGAAAGTCACTTCATTGTACGTCGTGCAGGCTGCAGCGTTGAATTCCTTCGAAGCGAGGAACGTTATATCCTTTCAGGGTGGGCTTGAATTCCAACGATCCGGGGGAGATCGCCAACCTGCTCACGGAACTCCGGGAGGAGCATCGTGATCTTGACGAGGCGATTGCGCGGCTTTCCGCTGATCCTGCCATGGACCAGCTTCAGCTCACCCGGATGAAAAAACGAAAACTGAAGATCAAGGACTGGATCGCCTACCTCGAGTCCAAGCTCATTCCTGATCTTGACGCCTGAGCGAGTCGTCCGCCACGTCTCCGGGGGATGACAGGACTTCCGCTTTGGTTTCCTCTTTGCTTGTTTGCAATTCCAGTACGTGCGGCGCGATCTGTATGATGGCGTGCCGAATGTCCTTGCTCAGGATCAGTTTGGCGTCATCGGCAATCTGGCCGATGAGCTCGGTGAACTCGTACTTACCTTCGTCGTTCATCGTCAGCGTGCCGCTATTACGCAGCAGCTCGATAAATTGGCGAAAGAGATTCTTGTCATAGAAATCCGGCGCGGCGAATTCGTTGAGCTGGGATATGCGCTGAGCCGTCAGTGTGCAGAGCCGTTCCAACTCACCGCGCGCCAGCGTGCCGGAGCCGTTCTTGGCCAAAACCGCCACGGTGATGTAGTACCGTTCGTAGGTCTGGATCAGGGCGCGGCCCAGGATTCTCAGGTGAAAGGCGGGGTTGCTGCCGCCTTCCGGTCGTTCGAAACGGTCCTTGTTGGCATCGGGGCCCGAATCCGACAGCAGCATGCCGCGGGCTTTCAGCCACTTGATGAAGCGGAAGCAAGCCGCAACAAACCCGTCGACGTCCCAGGGAAGGTACAACTCCGCTTGCAGAAAGGGATATACGGCGTTAGCGATGCGCTCCACCGCTTTGGCGTCCACCTGGCGGGAGTTGAGAAAGCAGGCTGCGACCAACGAAGGCAAGGCCAGCAGGTGCGACACATTGTTGCGGAAGTAGGTCAGGCGAAAGGCATGGCCGGGCGTAATCTCGATGATGTCGCCCAACGGATGCTGGCGCGCCCTGAGGACACCGATCTCGATGCCGTATTCGACAATCTCCTCTGGTGAGCCCGCTGTAAACGTGATGTGATCAGAGTAGGCGCAGTGCTGCAGCAGGTCGAGATACAAGTCGAGCGATTCCAGCAGGTCGCCGCGGTCGATGGCGTGCTTGGGCGTGGCCAGCAGGATCGCTGCCAGCAGGTTGACCGGGCTGACATGCGCCGTTTCGTTGATGCCCGTGATGATGCGATGGCCCAGATCATTGATCATGGGTGAAAGCCAGGCAGGCTTGCGCTCGGCACGGGCGTCGAAGTCACGCCAGGCGGGTTCGTGTTGGTCAAGCAGATCGTTCAGAAATATCGGATCAGCAAAGCTGACGTGCACGCGACCGTAACGTTCCCGCAAGATCTTGAACACGTTGAGCAGGTCGCCGAGCGATTCGGATTTCTTTTTCTTTCCGGAAAGCTCCTCGATATAGCTGTTGCCCTCCACCAGGCGTTCGTAGCCGATGTAGATCGGCTGGAACATGACGGGCTTGGTTGGCACGCGCAGAAAGCTTCGCACGGTCATTGCCAGCATGCCCGACTTGGGCGGCAGCAAGCGACCCGAACGGCTGCGTGTGCCCTCGATGAAATATTCGATGGAGGTGCCCTGCGCCAGGATGGTCGACAGGTACTCGTAAAATACCGCCGAGTAAAGCTTCTGGCTGCGAAAAGAGCGCCGCAGGTAGAACGCGCCGCCTTTCCTCAGAATGCGGCCCAGAACCGGCAGATTAAGATTGACGCCCGCAGCGACGTGCGGGGGCACGAAGCCGTGGTGGTAAACAAAATAGGAGACCAGCAGGTAGTCGATGTGGCTCCGGTGACAGGGAACATAAATGACTTCGTAATCCGGGGCGACCTGCTGGAAGCTGCTGAAGTGATGCAGCTCCACGCCGTCGTAAATCCGGTTCCAGAACCAGGTCAGCGCCAGTGAGGCTATGCGGACGAAGGAATAGGAGTAATCCGCGGCAATTTCATTGGCATAGCTGCGGGCGATTTTGCGCGCCTTCTGCTTTGAGATCGCCTCTGACCGCGCCTTATCGGTGATGGCCTTGCGGACCGAAGGGCTGTTGAGCACGTGATCGACGACGGTGCGGCGGTGCGAGAGATCCGGTCCGATGGCGGCGCTGCGTACACGCCTGAAGTGCACGCGAAGAATGCGCGATACTTTGCGTAGTGTTCGGGAGGGGCCAAGGCCCTCTTCGGTCGCTTCTTTCAGGGAGATCGGCGGACTGAACCGGACGAAAGTGTTACGCCCGTTGACCAGTGTGCTGAGCAGCCGACGCAGGCGGCCCGCCACCTCCCATGATTCGGAAAACAGGATTTTGGCCAGCCCGGTTTCCTTGTCCGGGGCACGGCCGACCAGCACCGTGACCGGAACGATAAGCACGTCCCGAGCGTCATCCGAGCCCTCTTCGGCGACGTACTCCACCAGCTTCTGCAGCATCTCTGAGTGCGAGCGTGCCCGCGTGCGCATGATGAGTAGCCCTTCCATTCTCTTGAGCGCAGCGTAGCTGCGGGACTCGACCCGGCCCTCGAGTTCAAGGGGCATGACCGGTCGGGGCAGCTTGAGCTCCTCACAGCACTTGTCGAGGATCAGCAGGGAGGAAAGGGCGAAGCTGTCGAGGACGTAGCAGACCGGCTTCCCGGTGTCGATGGTGATGTCATCGAAGGGTTCGGGGAGGATGCGCGAGCGCACCCACCAGTGCAGCACGCCACGCCAAAGCATCAGCCACTGAAGCTTCAGCCTGGCGAGAACGCCCGGCGCTGCGGATTCTGCACTCATGAGGGCGTCAAGGATACTGGAAAAGCACTCCTCAGAGCAGCAATTCAGGAGTCCCGGAGGGGCCGCGGACTCAAGAGCCTGAGGGGGCACATCGCTGCCTGGAGGCTTCGAGCGAAAAAAAAGGGCTGGTACTAAGCCAGCCCATGGTTTCCGGCAGAGCCGGAGAGGATCGTTGCATCTCTAATCAGAGATTTTTGGTAGCAGTTGGTTTGTCGCTATTGTTTCCAGAGCCCACCTGGTGGCGAGTTCGTCCTTAGCAGATTTGTTTGTCTTTTGTCGTTAGTCTGTCTTTTTGATTCTTTATTATTAGGTACTTACGAAAACATCGTAATCTACAAGTTTAATATCTGTCAAGACTCCGCTGCGTTCAGCGCGGCGGCGATTTCGGATTGGATCGCTTCAGCCGCCGCTGCGGGATCGGCGGCATCCCGTATAGGGCGGCCCACCACCAGGTAATCGGCGCCGTTTTCTATGGCTCTTGCGGGGGTGAGCACGCGTTGCTGGTCGTCGACTTCATCGTTCCGGACGGGACGAATTCCGGGGCATACGGTGATCAGCGCGTGGTCCACCGATTGTCTCAGGGCAGGCACTTCCAGTCCGGAAGAGACCACGCCGTCGCAGCCGCATTCCAGGGCCCGTCGCGCGCGCGAGAGCACCAGCGCGCCGACATCGCATCGAAATCCAAGATCGTCGAGATCGCCCTGGTCGAGGCTGGTGAGCGCCGTCACCGCCAGGATTTTCATGTCGCCTTTGGCTTCGGCAGCGGCCCGCAGCATGCTGTCGTTGCCGTGCACCGTGCAGAACTGCACATCGCGGCGGGCAAGCTGGCGGACAGCGGAAGCCACGGTTGCCGGGATGTCGAACAGTTTGAGGTCGGCAAAAATTTTCTTGCCTGCATCACGCAACTCGGAAGCCAGCTCGAAGTAGTTTCCGGACAGGAAAAATTCGAGGCCGAGCTTGTAGAAGCTCACCGAGTCGCCCAGCGCGGCGACCAGTGCACGGGCGGGGCCGACTGCCGCCACGTCCAGCGCAAAGATCAGTCGTTCGCGCGCGGGGATGTCCTGACGTCGATCAGTCATGTGTCGTTCTCCTTGAAGAAGGCTTCGATCTCCGGGGCGATTCGCTCGGCCTCGTCCATGTGGAAATGGTGGTTGCCCTCGACATCGCGAAATATTCCCTGGCGCAGCGCCGCCTGGCGCCTGGCCATGTGCTCCCTGGCGCGGGTTGCAGTCCAGGGCTGGGCGTGGAAGGACAGCACGGGCGCCGTCACATGCTCGAGGCAACTGAGGATCTGCGCCTCGCTGACCAGCACCGGCGAATCCCATTTCAGGGCAGGGTCGGTGCGCCACATGTAGTGTGCGCCATCCTCCCCGCCATCTTGTTTTGTGGCCTGGCGCACGGCCCGTTCCACGATGACGCGTGCAGCCTCGCTGGAGATTTCCAGGAAGCCGTTTTCCCGTGCCCGGGTGGCCGCCTCGATCGAATCAAATCGTCTTAGCGGCCGGCGAGCGCGGCGCGCCCATTCAAGGCTGGCCCGTAACTGGCTGGCGGTTTTGGACACGTCGACCGTGTGCGGGCCGAGGCCGTCCGCGAGCACGATGCGGTCCACGCGCTCGGGCAAGGCTGCGGCGTAGAGGCAGGAAACACCGCCGCCCATGGAGTGTCCGATGAAGCGGGCTGTTTCCCAGCCCAAGGTGTCGAGCACGGCATCGAGGTCAAGGACATACTCGGTGAGGGTATAGCGCACTCCGGGCGGTCGGTGATCGGAGTGCCCATGTCCGGGGAAATCAAGCGCGTAAAGATCGAGCCCAGTGAGGTGTTGAGCGAGCGGCAGGAACGATGCCGCGTTGTCGAGCCAGCCATGCAGGCACAAGACTTTTGGCGCCGCCGCGTCCGCTGCAGGCCAGTGCAGCAAGGCAAAGCGCCCGGCGCGCGTCTCCAGCCGGATTTCCTCTACTTCCCGCATGTTTGACTCAGGCACGCTGCAGATTGGCGTAGGCCAGCACCAGCCACTTTGCGCCGGCCTGTTGAAAATTGACCTGGATGCGGGTGTGGTCGCCTTGTCCTTCAAAGGCCATGACCGTGCCCTCGCCAAATTTCTTGTGGATGACCGGCTGGCCGAGCTGGAACGGCCACTCCTGTTTGGGGACGTGGGTCCTGCCTGCCGTCTTACGCGGCCTGCGCCCCGCCGGCGCATAGGGGCGCTGAACCGCCACGCGCGGGCGCACTTCCTCGATCAGTTCCGCGGGCATCTCTTCGATGAACCGCGAAGGTCGGCTGAACGATTCTGAACCGTGCATGCGGCGGACTTCGGCATAGGTCATGACCAATTCTTCACGCGCGCGCGTCATGCCGACGTAGCACAGACGGCGTTCCTCCTCGAGTCGCCCGCTGGCGTCCTCCACCGAGCGCTGGTGTGGAAAAAGGCCGTCTTCCATACCGGCCATGAACACCAGGGGAAACTCCAGGCCCTTAGCCGAGTGCAGCGTCATGAGCTGAACGCAGTCGTCCCAGGCTTCGCCCTGTGTCTCGCCGGCTTCGAGGGCGGCATGACTCAGGAATGACTGGAGATCGGTGAGTCCGGCGTCGGCATCCTCGGCAGGAATGCTGAAACGGTCGGCGGCATTGACCAGCTCTCGCAGATTCTCGACGCGGGTTTCCATTCGCTCGCTGGGCTCCTTCTCATAGGCCTTGACGAGTTCGCTGTCGTCGATCACGCCCTGGACCTGGTTGCCCAGCGTGAATTCACCCAGTCGCATCTGCATGTCGGTGATCAGTTTCATGAATGCGCTGACGGCGCTCGCCGCCCGGCTTGCCAGTATGCCCTGCTGGATACATGCATCGGCGGCCTGCCACATGGACAGCCCGCTTTCGCGCGCCTGTACGCGTAACTCCGAGACGGTCTTTTGGCCGATGCCGCGCGTCGGTTTGTTGAGGACGCGCTCCATGGCTGCATCGTCGTTGGGGTTATTCAGTAGTCGCAGGTAGGCCAGCGCGTCCTTGACCTCCATGCGCTCGAAGAAGCGCTGTCCGCCATAAACGCGGTAGGGGATGGATTCGCGCAGGAGGTACTCCTCGAACAGCCGCGACTGCGCTGTTGTGCGGTAGAGAATGGCCGCATCCGAGGGTTTGCGTCCCGCGTCGATCCAGCGCCGGATGCGCTCGATGACGTAACGCGCCTCTTCCTGCTCGTTGAATGCCGCGTAGAGCTGTAGCGCTTTTCCCTTGGCTCCGGCAGTCCACAACTTCTTGCCCATGCGGCCCTGGTTGTGGGCGATCAGGGCATTGGCGGCCTTGAGGATGGTGGAGGTCGAGCGGTAGTTTTGCTCCAGGCGGATGGTCGACACCTCGGGGAAATCGCGCACGAAGTACTGGACGTTCTCGACTCGCGCGCCACGCCAGCCATAAATTGACTGGTCGTCGTCACCGACCACGAAGACGTTGCCGCTGTCGCCTGCAAGGAGGCGAAGCCAGGCGTACTGGATGGTATTGGTGTCCTGAAATTCGTCGATCAGGAGGTGGCCGAGTCTGCCGCGATAGTGCGCCAGGAGGTCGGGTTGCTCGAGCCAGATCTCATGGGCGCGCAGCAGCAACTCGGCAAAGTCGACCAGCCCGCCGCGGTGGCAGTACTCCTGGTAACGCTGGTAGACGTGCACCCAGGTTGCGGTCACCGGATGGTCATTGTGCTCGATGTGCTGCGGACGCTGGCCTTCGTCCTTGCGCGCATTGATGAACCATTGCGCCTGGCGGGCCGGCCAGTGCGATTCATCCAGGCCCTCGTCGCGGATGATGCGCTTGATCAGTCGCTGTTGGTCTTCCGAATCGAGAATTTGGAAGCTTTCGGGCAAACCGGCTTCCCGCCAGTGCATGCGCAGCAAGCGATGGGCGATGCCATGGAAAGTGCCGATCCACAGCGGACGGGTCGAAATGCCGAGCAGGTTTGCGGTGCGCTCGCGCATCTCGCCAGCGGCCTTGTTGGTGAAGGTCACCGCGAGGATCCCCAGCGGCGATACGTGCTCGACCTGGATCAGCCAGGCAATGCGGTGCACCAGCACACGGGTCTTGCCGCTGCCGGCGCCGGCCAGGACCAGGATGTGGCTCGCGGGTGCGGTGACGGCCTCGCGCTGGGCTTCGTTAAGTTCATCGAGCAGGTGAGAAACGTCCATCTATGAGTCTGACTGATAGTCTTCTCGCCGTTCCCGTGCGACAGCCCGGTAACCGATGTCACGGCGCATGAATGCACCTTCCCAGTGGATGTTGTTGCAGGCAGCGTAGGCTTTTTGCTGCGCATCGCTGACACTGTCACCCAGGGCGCAGACGCACAGCACGCGCCCTCCGGTGGTCACTGTCGCAGTCTCGCTCAGGGCGGTACCGGCATGAAATACCTTCAGGTCGGGGCCGAGGTAGTGGTCGAGCCCGGTAATGGCGTGGCCCTTTTCGTATTCGCCGGGGTAACCTCTGGAAGCCATGACGACGCCAAGGCACGGGCGTGGGTCCCAGTGAGGCTGTTCGCGGTCGAGGCGGCCGCCCAGGGCCGCCTGGCACAGTGCCACGAGGTCGGACTGGAGCCGCATCATGACCGGCTGGGTTTCCGGGTCGCCGAAGCGGACATTAAATTCCAGAACGCGGGGATCGCCCTGCGGGGAGATCATCAGGCCGGCGTAAAGGAAACCGGTGAAGGGGTGGCCCTCTTCGGCCATGCCGTCGATGGTCGGCTGAATCACCTCCCGCATGACACGCTCGTGCATGGTGGTGTCGATCACGGGCGCCGGCGAATAGGCGCCCATGCCGCCGGTGTTTGGGCCGGTGTCACCGTCGCCGACCGCCTTGTGGTCCTGCGAAGTGGCGAGTGGCAGCGCGCGGCGGCCATCGGCCATGACGATGAAGCTCGCCTCTTCGCCTTCCAGGAACTCTTCGATGACCACGGTCCTTCCGGCTTTTCCGAAGGCACCGCCCCCCAGCATGTCGATCACCGCCGCCTCGGCCTCATCGACATTGGGAGCAATGATGACGCCCTTTCCGGCAGCGAGGCCGTCGGCTTTGACCACGACTGGCGCACCCAGGCGGTGGATGAAGGTGACGGCCTCGTCGATATCGTGGAAGGTGCCGTAAGCCGCCGTGGGGATACCGTGGCGGGCCATGAAGTCCTTGGCAAAGACCTTGGAGCCCTCCAACCGCGCAGCGCTCGCCACAGGGCCGAAACAGGGCAGTCCGGCGTCGCTGAATTCATCCACGACCCCGGCGGCGAGGGGGTCCTCGGGACCGACGATGGTCAGTTCGATGCCGCGTTCGCGGGCGAAATTGATCAGTCCTTCGCTGTCATTCGCACGGATCGCAACATTCTCGACGGCCGCTTCCTCGCTGGTGCCGGCGTTGCCCGGCGCCACGAATACCCGCTCGACCAGCGGCGACTGGGCGGCCTTCCAGGCCAGCGCGTGCTCGCGCCCGCCGCTACCAATAACAAGGACTTTCATAGCAACCCGTTCAATGTCTGAAATGACGAATACCTGTGAAAACCATGGCCATGCCGTGCTCGTCCGCCGCGGCGACCACCTCGTCGTCGCGTTTTGATCCACCCGGCTGGATGACGGCTTTTGCACCCGCTGCGGCCGCCGTGTCGATGCCGTCTCGAAACGGAAAAAACGCGTCCGATGCCATCGCGCTGCCGGCAAGTTCGAGCCCGGCGTCGGTGGCTTTCCAGGCTGCGATACGGGCGGAATCCACCCGGCTCATCTGTCCCGCTCCAATGCCGAGCGTGCGCCCCCCGCCTGCGTAGACTATGGCATTGGACTTGACCATCCTCGCGACCTTCCAGGCAAACAGCAGGTCGGCCCACTCTGCGTCGCCCGGTTGACGTTGGCTGACCACCCGGCAGTCGTCGCGCACGACCAAGCGATGGTCGCGGTCCTGCACCAGCAGACCGCCGCCGACACTGCGGATGTCGAACCCACCAATCGTGTCTCCAGTCGGCAGTTCCAGCACGCGAAGGTTTGTCTTGTCCAACAGAATGGCCAGGGCCTGTGGCGAATAACCCGGTGCGATCAGCACCTCGAGGAATTGCCGCTGGACTATGGTCGCGGCGGTGTCGGCATCCACTTCGCGATTGAAGGCGATGATGCCGCCGAATGCCGAGGTCGGATCGGTGGCGTAGGCGCCCTCGTAAGCATCCCGTATTTCGCTGGCGCTGGCTACGCCGCAGGGATTGGCGTGCTTGACGATAACGCAGGTCGGCGCATCGAACAGCATGACACACTGCCAGGCGGCGTCGGCGTCGTTGATGTTGTTGAACGAAAGTGGCTTTCCCTGGAGCTGTCGCATGGACGCCAGTGTTCCGGCCATCGCACCGGGATCGCTGTACCAGGCCGCTCGCTGGTGCGGGTTTTCGCCGTAACGCAGCTCCTGGCGCTTAACGAAAGCGGTGTTGAGCTGGCCCGGGTGCGCTTCGGCCTCACCTTCCGGAGTTCGGGCCGACATCCAGTTGCTGATGGCATCGTCGTAGCGCGCGACATGGTTGAAGGCCTCCACCGCGAGGCGGTAGCGGCTGGTCTCGCTCAAAACGCCGCCGCTCTCTTCGAGTTCATTGTTCGCCTGCCCATATTGACTCGGCGAGGTGACTACGGCGACCGACCGAAAATTCTTGGCGGCCGAACGCAGCATGGCGGGTCCGCCGATGTCGATGTTCTCGATCGCCTCGGCGAAGGTGCAGTCCAGCTCTGAGGTAACCGTTTCGAAGGGATAGAGGTTGAGAACCAGCATGTCGATTCGTCGGATGCCTAGTTCAGTCATGGCGGATTCATCCACCCCGGCACGGCCAAGGAAACCACCGTGAATCTTGGGGTGAAGTGTTTTTACGCGCCCGCCCATGATCTCCGGCGAACCGGTGTAATCGGAAACCTCGGTAACCTCGATGCCGGCCTTGCGCAGGACCGAAGCTGTGCCTCCGGTACTCAGCAACTGGTAGCCGTGGGCCAGGAGAGAACGGGCAAATTCGACAATTCCGGTC